>JADKJR010000014.1 GCA_016720925.1 Betaproteobacteria bacterium
AACTGGTGCGGCGATCGATGTGCCGCTCAGCAGCATTTCCGTCTCGGTCAGCGTGGGCTTGAGGCCCAGCGGTGCCACCAGTGCGTTGTTGAAAACGGTGGCCAGCAGATTCCAGTCAAGCGTATTGTTGGCGGTGGCCGCGGCGCCAACGATCTTGTTGCCTGGCTGCCACGAGGTCGGCTTTGCAGATTGTCGATCTGGCGAACGCCCTTGGTGTCAACATAAGAGCCGCGGCTCGGGATGCGCGAACTGAAAAGATGATGCTGTCATCATTGCGCGCGTTGGTGCCCTTGGTGTTGGCCGAACCCACCGTGATCACGGAAGGATCGTTGCCGGCGAACTGATGACGCCATAGTTTTCCTGGCCGGAGAGGTTCTGGCCGAAGTTACCCGCCGCGACAACGACCGTGATGCCGGCGGCGCTGGCGCTGCGAACCGCCCGCAAAGTGGATCAGTCTGCCGAATTCTCGGTCAGGTCGGTCGCCAGGCTCGGGTTCATCACCTTGATGTTGTATTCCTTGGCGTGGTATATCACCCACTGAATGCCTTCGAGCGCATCACTCACCGTGCCAAAGCCGGCGTCACCGAGCACTCTCACGTCATAGATGTTGGCCTTGGGCGCAATGCCGTTGATGTCTGGCGACGCGGTGTCTTTTGGCGTGAAATACCGGCCAGCCGCCACGGACGCAACATGGGTGCCGTGGCCGTAGGGGTCGTGCGTGATTGCCGAGTCGGCGGCGATGGCGGCTTCGTAGGACTTCAACGCGCTGCTGCCAGGCTGAAGCGACGTCGTGCCGCTGGTGCCGGTGGCCCAGTTGGCCAGGCTCGCATTGCGCATGTTGACGTTGCGTTTGACGCGGCCGAGTCCATTGTTGAGGGCATCGTGCCCGCGCATGACGCCGGAATCAGAATCGCAATGCCGATGCCGCTGCCGTCCAGGCCGCTGTAGCTCGTCTTTGAACTATAGGTGCGCACACTGCTCGTGAGCGCGCCAGTGATGGATTCAAGCGTACTGAATGTGCGCTGGGTTTCACGATTCGGCGAGACGCTGACCACATCGTCGCGCTGGGACAGGCCTTGCACGCAACCGGCTTAATGGGCTGCACCGTGATGGCATGCACGGCTGGATGGACCGCGTGAACCGAAGCCGCCGAGCCGCAGTACCTGCGCGCGCAGTTCCGTCATCTCGGCATCGGGCGGGTCGCTGACGATGACGACCTGGACGTGCCGGACACCGTTCACATCGCGCGCCCATTTTGCTTTAGGTGCGCGGGTCTCGTTGATTTCTCCATCCAGATCATGGGCGATCTTGGCATGCGTGTGGCCAGCCAACGGCTTGGCGTGGACCACTTTGAGCCCGGGGCCGGCAACGAACAATGCCATGGAGGCCATCAATACCGCGAGGGCTTTGCACAAGCGCCAGCGCTCGACATTAGCGGCGCGTGGCATGACGCCGGGAATCAGCGAATGTCGAATTGCGTGGGAGGAATGGAAACTGCGGTCAAGGGAGGACATGCGGCACCTTTACAAGGTAGGTGAATTGATGCGGTGGGAAGGGCACATTGTGTGATTCTCAGAATAAGTGATCGCGTACCGGCAACGTTATGAAGCCGTCCACATTTGCGGCACGTTCCAGCGCACCGATTGTGAATTCTTGTGTCGGGAATCCGCCGATGCACAAGGAGTAAGGCGCGAATCCCGGTGCAATTTGCGATCGGATGATTCTGTCCGGCGCAACGACGAAGGCCGAATGGCGTTGGTGGCTTCCTGAACAAGCTGGCATAGCACGCCGGAATGCGACGATTCAAATCGCGGCATGACCGTCACCTGCGATAGCGCCCGCCCGCGGCCCGTGTCGACATTTACCAGAGCTTCCTCTGAGGCTTCCTCTGGGCTTCCATTTGGCTGCACGAGAAATGCAAACCGATCCGCGCATCCAGCGGCTTGTGGACATTGGTTGACTTGCTGTGCGGCGACGTGTCTCATTTCTGGATACCGAAGTATCTATTGTTTGACTTTTATAGGCACCACCACTTTGAGCGCTCGCGCGCATTCAGCATTGCGAAATGCCTGATAACCGGGCGCTAAAAACCAGGGAATCCTCTGCGTCTCAGTGCGGCGGTAAGGAGGCGATGAAGCGTTCGCGCGCGCCGAGTAGGCTGAATGGGATAAGCAAAGTCAGCAGCAGGCGCGATGGCGACTGGATGCGTCGGTACGGATGCGGACGCGGACGCGGACGTGATTGCGACAATTCGGTTAGTCAAAGTCAAGCATGGGTGCGGCTTTCAGAGCAATAATGGCCGGAAACACCCGCCAGTGCTCGCGTTTGCAACAAACTCAGGCTTATTCAGGCAAATCTTCTCTCGCAAGTACCGATTGCGCCAGCCGCGCAAACGCGTCACACAGATCCTCCACGGCATTAGCCTTGAAGATCAGTTCGCGCACTCCCGCGCTTTCCGCCTGGGTCTGCAACGTCTCGTCGATGAAACCCGAGGCAATCGCCACGGGCAGGTCCGCGCAGATGGTGCGCACCGCGCGCGCCACGTCCAGTCCCGACATGCCTGGCATATTGTAGTCGGTGACCACCAGATCGAATACGGATGGATCGGCGCGTAGTGCGGCGAGCGCTTCACGCTGATCGGTGTAGCCGCTGACGCGGAAGCCTCGACGCTCCAGCAAGCGTGTGACCAGAAACACCAGCGATTCATCGTCGTCAAGGTAGAGAATGTGCTGGCCGCCACCGGCTTCCGCGGCGGCCACGTTGTTCGCGGGATTTCGCGCTGGGAGGGGCGGGATGGACTCTGCGTCTGCGGCGGGCAGGTAGATGGTGAAAGTCGATCCATTGCCCAGTTGGCTGTCCACCTCGATGGCGCCATCGTGCGTTTGCACGATGCCATGCACCACCGACAAACCGAGGCCGGTGCCTTCGTCAACCGGCTTGGTGGTGAAGAATGGCTCGAAAATCCGCGCGAGAGTCGTCGCGTCCATGCCCGGCCCGTCGTCGCGCACAGTAAGCCGCACGATGCGGCCGGGGTGCTTGGCGTGGAAGGCACGCAGCGCGTGGTGCGCCTCGATCCATGCAACATCGGGTAGCAGCGAATCCAGCAAGATGCGGATGTGGCCCGATTCGGTGCGCATGGCCTGCATGGCGTTGGTGACCATGTTGATGAGGATTTGCTGGATCTGGGTGGCATCGGCCAGCACGGCGGGCTCGTCTGGTTCGCAATGTGCCTCCAGACCGATGCGTGCCGGCAGGGTGGCGCGCAGCAGGCGCACGGACTCCTGGATGACGGGGCACAGCAGGATCCGCTTGCGCTCGGTCGGCTGGCGGCGGCCGAAGGAGAGTATCTGTTGCACCAGGTCACGGGCGCGCGCGCTTGCCTTGTGAATTTCATCCAGACTTTGCAATGCCAGCGGATTGGTACTCACGTCCTCGCGCGCGAGTTCAACGTTGCCGAGGATGGTGGCGAGGATGTTGTTGAAGTCGTGCGCGATGCCGCCGGCCAGCGTACCGATGGCCTGCATCTTCTGCGATTCGCGCAGTTGCGATTCGAGCGAGGCGCGGGCGGCTTCGGCTTGCTTGCGCCCGGTGATGTCGGTGATCGTGCCGAGATGCCCAATCAGCTCCCCCGTTTCGGAATTGAGGCTGCAAGACTGGCCAAGCACCCAGCTAACGCCCCCATCCGGCCGCTGGAAACGGTACTCCAACGTAAAAGGGCGGCTTTCGGCGGTCGAGGCCATCCATTCCGCATGGACCCTTTCCCGGTCTTCGGCGTGCAGTGCATTTGTCCAGCTATCACCTAGCGCGTCTTCCAGCGACAATCCGGTGAGTTCCGACCAGCGACGGTTGACGAACACACACAGCCCGTCACGATCTGTTTCAAACACGCCGACGGGGGTGGTTGCGATCAGCGCCGTAAAGTGCCTCTCTTTGTCGGCAAGTGCCAGCGCCAATTGCCGGCGCTCGGTAATATCCCTGAAAATACTCAGCACTCGGGGGGCGCCATCCGGCGAATCGACGAACGCGTTAGAGACCGCGAACCATCGTTTGTCGCCGATTCGCAGAGTAAGCTCTTTTTCAAAATACCGTTTCATCGTTTTTGCGACCGCGTTCTTTACAAACACTCGAAGAATCCGCTCGCTTTCGTCGGCCGAATACACTTCCGCGAGTGATTTTCCTTCCAGTTCCCCGCTTGTCTTGCCCACCATCGCGCAATACGCATTGTTGACGGAAACGATTCTGCCCGACGCGTCGCAAGGCGCATGCCATCAACCGAACTTTCCCAAACGGAACGGAACCGCTCTTCACTCTCCCGAAGGGCCTGATCACGCTGGTTGATGGTATTCAGCATGCTGTTGAATTCATCGGCAAGGACGCCGACTTCGTCTTCAGACGATTTGTTCACGCGCAAGCCATAGTCACCGCTACCGGTAATCTTGCGGGCCATTGAGGCAATCTGCTGGATCGGCTGAACAATTCGCGCAGAAATTTTCTTCACCAGATAAATAGCGAGCATGAGACCGATAGCCGCCACCAACGCCCTCGACATCAACAGGCTTAACTGGGCCTCCCACACCGTGTCCAGGCTGGCTTCAACGGTCAACGAACCCAACGACTGCGAGCCGATTGCAAGTGGCTGGCTGACGACCTGACGATGTTGTACCGGCAATATTCGTATCAAGCCGACCGCCGATCCGTCACCGCGTTTTGCGGAATATTGCGCCAGAATTTCGTTACGTGAATTTCTGACCTCCGCGCGAACAATATTCGAACTTGCCTGCAGGCTTTGCAGAACCTCCAATGCACCTTTCTTGTCGTTGAAAACCAATGGGCCCTGCAGGTTTTGCCCAATAATGTTCGTCACCGTCTGCAGACTCTCCCGTGCACCTTCCAGGTCATTGTTGATACTCACCCAGGAGTTTGGAATGAAGACAATAACCATGGCCGCAACCAGCGACGCCACAATGATCATCGATATTTTGTTGCCGATCGTGGCATCGGCGTAGCGTTGCTTAAGGCTCTGCCGGGCAATGGGCGACTTCATCTATTTGCCCTCATGCACCTTGCGCGCGAGCTTCAGCAACTTGAAGCTGAACTCGAGACGGGCGGCAGTAGCCATTGCCTGATTGATATCAAAGACGATTCGGTCGCCGTCTTTCACCAGCAAAATATGGACGGACTGCGGGTTCAGGTCTCCCGCCTCCGCCACCGTAAGCACTGGTGCACCGGCCAGAGCCTTGTTGATGGCGCCGATGCGTTCATGTTCGCTTTTGTCGATAAACAGCACTTGGCAGGCGCGCGCTTCCTGTGCGGATTTCACATGCTCCACACCTACCATCGCGCGGTTTGCGTTACGGCCCTCGTAGCGCTTCAGCGGCGGGACGAACGTGGGTTCACCCAGCACGCATATGCGCAAGCTCTGCACGGACTGTGGCCACGTGGTGAACAGGGTGAAGTTGTAGACAAAAGCCGCTTTCAATTCCGATTCTTCCGCCACGGTCGTCGCACGTGCGCCTGCCGTCGCCAGCATCAGCAGGCAAAGGCTTGGGAGGAAAAGGCGTCGAAGATGAATGCGCATTCGAATCAGCTAAAAGGTATAGGTCGCCTTGAGGCGAATCTGCCGGCCATCCTGCTCCAGTGCATTCTGCCAGTTGGTATCAGCGCCTGGATCGGTGTAATGCTTGTTGAAGAGATTCTGGAGTCCCAGCGACAACGATGTCCGCCTGAACCACTTGTCCGTCATAAGATTCAGATTCGACAGTACATATCCTCCCAGCTTGCTGCCATCGCGACTCAGGCGCTGGCTGACATAACGCAGTTCGTAGCCCATGCGCAAATCGACGATGGGTAACGGGCGGGAAAAATTGAACTTGCCCAGCACCTTGGGCGAGTTGAGCAGCGCCGCGCCGCTCACGTAGGCGACGTCCTGCAAAGTCATGCTGCCACGCAGGCGGGCGCCGGATACCCATGTCTTATCGCCCGACAGTTCCAACCCGTGAGCCTTCACCTTTTCGCCCGACCGGTACTGTGTAAGACCGCTGGCCAAATCGGTGTTTTGCGTAATGAGGCCGCGCATGTGCCATTCGTAAACAGAACTGCGCAAAGTCAGATCACTGCCCTTCCGGTGGTCGACGACGAGTTCCAGGGTGTCGATACGCTCGCCTTTGAGCGTCGGGTTGGCAACGAAAGCTACGCCATCGTAGTAATCGTGTTCCAGCGTGTTGGGTGCGCGGTGCGCACGGCCAACCAGCGCTTTCAATGTCGTCGCGGGCGTGGCCTGCCAGATCATCGCGACACGCGGGCTCGATTGCGTCAACGTAACGTTATTGCGATCGACACGCAGGCCGAGTGTGGCGGTTAATGTATCCGCGATGCGCCATTCGTCCTGTGCAAATACGCCAACACGGTAACCAGATCCCGGGATGTAGATGTCGTTGGCCGGGTTGGCGAGGTCCTTGATGTACTGGTTGTAGCGAACATTGTCCTGCGCTTCCAGCCCCAGCATCATCTTGTGCCCAGCCAATGCGGTGGACAGAAGTCGCAACTCGCCGCCATACCAGTCGCTGGTTTCCGGGAACGAAAGCGGCCCGCCGTAGCTGAGAATGCTGCGATAGCGTTCCTCACCCGCGAACAGGCGTGCCGACACATGCTCGGTGCCGCCGGGGAAACTGTGCTGGTAGGTGATTTGCGCCAGCGAATAGCCGTCTGTCTGATATTGGCCCGACACAAGCGGGTCAGAAAGGTAAGTGCCGGCAGGGTCGTCCTTGCGGCGGTCGCCATGCGCGAAGCTGAAGGACCATGGGCCGCGGGCGACGCGGACAAAGAACTCCTGGTCGCGTTCCCGGTCCAGCCCATTCGCCACGCCGGATACGCCGGCCGCGCCAAAATCGAAGAACCGGTCTTCGCCGCGCGCATGCATGCCGGAGACCGACAGGAGCACATCGACGCCATTGTCGAGTACCTTGCCCCAGCTCGCGCGCCCCGCCCACATCGACTGCGGGCGCTGATAGGCAAGGGCCAGTTCAGTGCCGTCCAGATTGGCGCCGCGACGGGTGATTACGTTGACCACGCCGAACATGGCATTTTGACCGTACACCGCGCCGCCGGGTCCGGGAATAAATTCGATACGCTCGATCAGATCCATGTCCAGCGGGAATTGCTGACCGACCGGACCGCCGTCATAACCCGGATCATTGGCACGATTGCCATCGACGGTCACAAGCACACGCTTGGAGTAATCACCCGGCAGCCCGAAGCCGCGCGCGCCGAGATATACATACTGACGATCATAGGTGGTGTACAGACCGGGCAGGCTGCCGAGGGCCTCGGCAAGCGTGCGCCAGCCAAAGGCTCTGATCTCCTGCCGCGTGATGACGCTGACCGCCGCGGCCACTTCGCTTTGCCTTTGCTCGTACTTGGAGGCGCCAATGATGCTGACTTTCAGCAACTCCTCCAGCGATAGCTCTGATATGCCTGCTGCAAATGCGCCGGATTGACTACAAGCGAAACACGCGGCAACCAGTAAGGTGACATGATGTTTCATTACGAGAGATAACTTCTCACGGTTCTTTCGTAACGAACATGTGCCGGGCGGCAGACGGGAGTGCCGCCGGGAAAGTTGTCGATGGCGTTGCATCAGCATCATCTAAAAGGTGTAGACCGCTTTGAGGCGTACCTGGCGGCCATCTTGTTCGAGTGCGTTCTGCCAATTGGTATCCGCGCCCGGATGCGCGTAGTGCTTGTTGAACAGGTTGTAGACACCCAGGGACACTTCTGTCCCCTTGAACCACTTGTCGGTCAGCAGGTTCAGATTGGAGAGCGCATAGCCCCCGGCATACGCCCCTTTGACGACGGTTTCCCGTTTGCTGTAATACTGGAACTCATAACCCATGAACAAGCCTGTGTTTGCCAGCGGACTGGAAAAATTCACCTTGCCCATGACGTGGGGCGAATTGGGCAGGTCGCCACCGCTTGCGAATTGTGTACTTTGATAAGTCAGGCTGCCCCGCAACCGCCCTCCCCAGTGCATAGTCTTGTCGGCGGAAAGTTCAAAGCCTCTGGACTTCACGTCTTCACCGCTCTGGTATTGGGCCAGGTCGCTCACGGTCTCCATCCCGAGCACGACCAATCCAACCATTTTCCATTGATACACCGATCCCCTGAGCAGCAGGTTGCGACCGATGCGGTGATCCACCACCAGTTCGAGGGTGTCAATCGTCTCACCGTTCAGCTTGTGGTTGGCAACCTGGGATATCTCGTCGTCGTAGTCGCGTTCCAGCGCGTTGGGGGCGCGGTGGGCGCGGCCGTAGAGCGCCTTGATGTTGGTGGCCGGCGTCGCCTGCCAGATCAAGCCCGCGCGCGGACTCCGTTTGGTGCCGGTGACATTGTTGCGGTCAACGCGTAGACCAAGCGTTGCAGTCAAGGATTGGCTGATGGCCCATTCATCTTGCGCATACGCACCCTGGCGCGAGCCTGAGCCGGGAATCACGACCTTGTTTTCGGGATCCGTGAGATCTTCCAGCGTTTGTTCATGACGGGAATTCATCTGATGTTCCAGTCCCAGCATCAGTTTGTGTTGTTTCCAGGGCGTGGCAAGCAGACGCAGTTCACCCCCGTACCAGTCGCTGGAAGCGGTTGAAAACAACGGAGTGCCTAAACTGAACAGCGACGTAAAGCGTTCCCGGCCACTGAACATGCGGCCAGATAAATGCAGAGTGTCACCTGCAAAGTTATCCTGGTATTGCAACTGCGTCAGAAAGTGACGGTCACGTTGATACTGGCGCAGGACAAGTGGATCGGTGAAATACTTTCCAGTGGGGTCGTCCTTGCGCCGATCACCATACGAGAAATCAAATGACCAGTGACCAAAGTCCATCCGGGTGAAAAACTGCCGGGCTTTCTCACCATCCAGTTCGCGGGCATCGCCGGAAAAATCTGCACCGCCCGGCCCGGCGCCGGGGAAAACCAGGAATCGATTTTCACCCTTTGCGCGATACCCGCTCGCAGAGAACAGAACATCCAATCCGCTATCCAGTCTTTTCCCCAAGTCGCCCTGCCTTGGTCGGCCAATTGAGGTGACTGATATGCCGCCGACAATTCGGCGCCACCCACACCTTGCCCGCTACGTGTCACCACGTTAACGACGCCGAAGAGGGCATTTTGCCCGTATACCGCGCCACCGGGACCGGGAATGAATTCGACGCGCTCGATCAGGCTGATATCCAATGGAAATGCCCGCCCCATCAGCGCTGTGTCAAACACCACGTCGTTGACCCGATTGCCATCAATGGTCAGCAGAATTCGAGTATTAAAGTCGCCGGGCACGCCAAAGCCGCGTGTGCCCAGGCTGGTGTACTGGCGATCATAGCTGGTGTACATGCCGGGCAAACTGGCCAAGGCTTCGTCCAGCGTGCGCCAGCCAAACGCCTTTATTTCCTTACGCGTGATCACGCTCACGGCAGCAGCAACTTCACTTTGCTTTTGCTCGTACTTGGAAGCACCAATGATGCTGACCTTGAGCAGCTCCTCGAGAGAAAGCTCCGACAGATCCGTCGAATTCGCGGACGGCTGCGTGCAGACAAACAACCCGGCAACCAGTGGGATGCAGGCAAGTTTCATTTGACGGTGAATTTCATGTGCTTGATCCGAAGGGAGTATTCACTAACAACTTGTTATCTACTCTGCGCGACGGGTTGTTCCCGTACAGATTTGCAGGAGACGCTGAATGGTTATCGGCAGCGGCGAGGCTTTGTTGACCTCACTCTGACCGGGGGCCATATCAAAGGCGCGCTCCCTTCCGCAAACTGATACCTGCTGACAATAGTTGAACGGTGTCCAAACAATTTGATTCAGATCATCTGCGAACGGAAAAAAGAACAACTCCGTCAGGAGTTGTTTGTGCTGCGGTGACGAATTCCAATGTCAGGAATTCCGGGGTTCATTCCCAACCGATTGCGCCAGCCGTGCAAACGCCTCACACAGATCCTCCACGGCATTGGCCTTGAAGATCAGTTCGCGCACTCCCGCGCCTTCCGCCTGCGTCTGCAGCGTCTCGTCGATGAAGCCCGAGGCGATCGCCACGGGGAGATTCGCGTGGATGGTGCGTACCGCGCGCGCCACGTCCAGCCCCGACATGCCGGGCATGTTGTAGTCGGTCACCACCAGGTCGAATGCGTCTGGGCCGGCGCGCAGCGCGGCAAGCGCCTCACGCTGGTCGGTGTAGCCGCTGACGCGGAAGCCTCGACGCTCCAGCAGGCGCGTGACCAGGAACACCAGCGACTCATCGTCATCGAGGTAGAGGATACGCACCTTGCCGATCAAGTCGGGTACCAAAGTGTAGATCTCGGTACCTTTGCTCTTGTCCTCGTCTGACGCCGGCTCGCTGGCCGTTGTTGCCGCGACAGGCAGGTAGACGGTAAACGTCGAGCCTTTGCCCGGCTGGCTTTCAACTTCGATGGCACCCTCGTGAGTCTGGACGATGCCGTGTACTACAGACAGACCCAGCCCCGTGCCCTCACCCACCGGCTTGGTAGTGAAGAATGGTTCGAAGATCCGTTCCCGCGTGGCCGCGTCCATGCCCGGCCCATCGTCCCTTACCGTGAGCCGCACCGTGCGGCCCGGGTATATGGCTTGCAATGTGCGCAATGCCGGATGGGTCTCCGCCATGCTCACATCAAGTAGCACCGTGTCCAGACGAATACCGATGTGACCGGACCCACTGCGAATCGCCTGCATGGCATTGGTCGCAAGGTTGATCACGATTTGTGCAATCTGAGTGGCATCAGCCAGCACTGGTGGCACATCGGCGTCGCATTCCACGTCGATAATCAATCGTGCCGGCAGCGTGGCGCGCAGCAGGCGCACGGACTCATTGACAACTGGGCACAACACGGTCGGCTTGCGCTGGGTCGATTCGCGACGGCTGAAAGACAGAATTTGCTGTACCAGATCGCGGGCTCGGCCTCCTGCCTTGCGGATTTCCTCAAGGCTCTCCAGCGCGAGCGGGTTGGCGCCCATGTCCTGGCGCGCCAGATCAACGTTGCCAAGAATAGTCGCAAGGATGTTATTGAAGTCGTGCGCGATGCCGCCGGCCAGCGTGCCGATCGCCTGCATCTTCTGCGATTCACGCAATTGCATTTCGAGCGTTGCGCGCGCGGACTCGTTCTGCTTGTGCGCAGTGACATCACGAACGATGGAGATGACGGTGCCCGCGCTGGAAGGAACGACGCGCGCCTCGAAGTGCGTCTCCTGCCCGCCCACCGCCAGCGTGTAATTCACCTCCTGAATCAGGTCTGGCCGGCCAGCATCCGCAAAGGCCTTCAGGAATTTTTCCGCGATCGGCTTGGGCAAGATATCCGCGATATTTCGACGCAGGAAATTCTCAGGCGGCACCAGGAGCAGATGTGGATCAGATGCATGAACGGCCAGAAATTCGCCGCTGCGACTATTCGTGAAAATCAGGTCCGGGATGGCATTGATGAGCGCCCCAATCTGCGCTTCGCTGTCGCGCAACGCCTTGTCGGCCACTTTACGTCCGGCTTCGTGCGCATAGTTGTCCAGCGCAAAGTCGATATCGGCGGCCATTTCAACCAGCAGCTTGCGGATATCCTCGTCGAACGCATTCGCTTCGGCGGCGTAGAAAGATATCGCCCCGACGACGACGCCGAAGCGGTGCAGCGGCAGCGAAGCCGACGACGCCCAGCCGGCTTGCGCGCCGCGCTCGTGCCACGGCGCCGTGCATGGGTCGTTGAGATAGTCCTGGCACCAGAAAGACCGATTCTCGCGAACCGCCGTACCGGTCGGGCCCCGGCCACGCGGCTCGTTGCCGTTCACCGAAATATCCAGGCTGCCTGGATCATCGCTACCTTCACCATAGGCAGCGACCGGCTTGACCTGTTGACTGGTCTCATCGACGAGCCCGATCCACGCCATTTTCATTCCGCCGAATGTGACGGCATCGCGGCAAATCTGCGGGAACAGTTCCGCCTCGCTGGTGCACCGCACGATCGCCTGATTGCATTGGCTGAGGGTTGCGTAAAGGCGGGTGAGGCGCCGGATGCTGGCCTCGGCGCGTTTGCGCTCGGTGATGTCGTACATGATGACGAAGTGATTCCCCGCAAAATGCCCCGTGAGCGCCGCGGCACTGACCATGAACGTTCGTATCGATTCATCTTTGCAGTGGATGTTGACTTCCATGGGGACAAATGGCTTTCCGGAGCCATTTGCCTCACCAAGATGCCTGAGCCATTGTTCGGTCACCGTTTGCCGGTATTGCGTATCCGGATATGCGCGCGGCCACCAGTCTTCAAGCGTATGCAGGTCATTCGTCGTATAGCCCAGCACCTCCACAAACGCCTTGTTGAGGAACGTGATGTTGCCACTCGCGTCGTTTACGGCAAGGGGGACAGGTGATATTTCGATGATGGCGCGGTATCGCCCCTCGCTTTCGCGCAGTGCTTCGTCCCGATGCGAAAGAGTTTCAAGCAAGAGATTGAAACCTCCGATCAGCTCACCGATTTCGTCTTGCCTGACGATGGGCAACGGCTGTGGGCGCTGACCCGGGTCAGATAGCGCGGCCAGCGTTTTGACAGAAGAAATCAGCGGCGCAATCTGGCGCCTCAACATCCACCAGGTCAAGCCGCCCACCAGCACCGTAACGAGAATCGTCGCCATCAGCAGGCGCAGCCGCATCACGTGGAACGCATCAAAGGCCTCGGCCGTGGGCAGCGCGGCGACGGCGTACCAACCCGCGGCGGGAATACCTTCGCCGAGGCCAGTACCTGTTCGCCGAGCGGATTCATGAGCACGGCGGAACCTTCGTAGCCCCGAATGAATCGGTCAATGAGTGGGCTGACGCCGTTGGCGGGGAGCACCTCCATGATGCGGCGTTTGTCCGTGGCGGTCACAATCAGCCGGTGCTGAGGCGAGACGACCAGATAGCCCCCGGTCTTGCCGTACGGGTTTTCCGCAATCTTGTCCAGGAAATTGGGTATGCCCAGGTTGGTCACCCCGACCAGCGCGCCAATCACGCTGCCCTGCTTGTCGCGAATCGGCGCGGCCATCGAGAAGACCGGCGCCTTTTGTACCTTGCCCATGACCGGCCGGCCGATCGTCGCTCTTCCCTCCTTTATTACGGCGACCATGAAATCCCTGTCCGAGAAATTGACGCCGATCCGCCCTGCCGAGACAGGAACGTCGGCAATCGCGGTGCCATCGATCCGGGTAGCAAGCATGCCGCCGTTGAATAGCCGCTGGAGAACGACTCGCTGCTCCAGATTTGACTGCATTGCCGCGGCATTGCCGAGTATCTCTGGGCCCAGTGATCCGGCTATTTCCTGCAGCGCCCTCAATCGCTCGTCAACGTTCTGATCGATCTGTGCCGCGACCAGACTAATCGTCGAAAATTGCTGCTCGCCCAACAAGTGCTGCACATTCTCGCGGAGCATGCGGCTGGCGTAGAACGCCAGCGACCACATGCTGATCACGAAAACGACCAGCGTAAACAAGGTCACCTTTGTGTTGAGTGACCGCCATGGGAAGTTATTCCGGCTCATGAAATTTCTTATCGTCAACACGCCATTGAATATCGACCGTAATGAGGTTTTGCTGACCGTACGCCACACCAGAATGCCAACGATACCAAGCGCATGTGCGCAGACTGATACCAGCTTAAGATAGTCCAACAGCACACGAAAGAGTTGATTCAGATCATTCGCAAGGCAAAAAACCCAGGGCGAGAAGCATGCACGCCGAAATGACGGTCCTGCGGAACTTGACGGAATCGAGCAGGTAATTCCGGCGGAGCACATAGCCGGAAACAAATGGATACAGGACTGTCGTGACGAATTCCGACTTCAGGAATTCCGGGGTTGATTCCCAACCGATTGCGCCAGCCGTGCAAACGCCTCGCATAGCTCTTCCACCGCATTGGCTTTGAAGATCAGTTCGCGCACGCCCGCGCCTTCCGCTTGCGATTGCAACGTCTCGTCGATGAATCCCGACGCGATCGCCACTGGCAGGTCCGCGCGAATGGTGCGTACCGCGCGCGCCACATCCAAGCCCCGACATCCCGGGCATGTTGTAGTCGGTCACCACCAAGTCGAATGCAGATGGCTCGGCGCGCAGTGCAGCGAGCGCTTCACGCTGGTCGGTGTAGCCGCTGACGCGGAAGCCTCGACGTTCCAGCAGGCGCGTGACCAGGAACACCAGCGACTCATCGTCATCGAGGTAGAGGATACGCCGGTCGCGAACGCTGTCCGTGATGGCTGCGATGGAATTACCTTTGTCCGGTGCGGGCACAGTGACCAGAGAATCCGCGACCGGCAGGTAGACCGTGAACGTGGAGCCCCATCCCGGCTTGCTGTCGACCACGATCGCGCCGTCGTGCGTTTGCACGATGCCGTGCACGACGGACAGACCGAGCCCGGTGCCTTCGTTCACCGCCTTCGTCGTAAAGAACGGCTGAAAGATTCTACTGAGCGTGACCGCATCCATGCCCGGCCCGTCGTCGCTGATCGCGAGGCGCACCATGCGGCCGGGGCACCGTTCATGCAGTGCGCGCAATGGCGGACGCGCTTCCGCCATGGCCGCGTCCAGCATGACCGTTTCCAGGCGGATGCCAATGCGGCCAGGCCGGTTGTTGATTGCCTGCATGGCATTGGTGGCGAGGTTGATCACGACCTGCTGGATCTGTGTGGCGTCGGCCAGCACCGGAGGGATATCCGCTTCGCAGTGCACATCCAGAACCAGGCGCGCGGGGAGCGTGGCGCGCAGCAGGCGAACGGATTCTTCGATGACCGGGCCAAGCGCAATGGGCTTACGCGCGTGGGCTGCCGGCGGCTGAAGGAGAGGATCTGATGAACCAAGTCGCGGCCGCGCGAGCCGGCCTTGCGGATTTCGTCGAGGGCTCTCCAGCGCCATCGGATTGGCGCTCACATCCTGCCGGGCCAGCTCGGCATTGCCGAGGATGGTCGCCAGAATATTATTGAAATCGTGCGCGATGCCGCCGGCGAGTGTACCGATGGCCTGCATTTTCTGTGCTTCACGCAGTTGCGATTCCAGCGCCGCGTGGGCTGCTTCCGTGCGTTTGCGCTCGGTGATATCGGTGAAAGAAAATACCCTGCCGAATATTTGCGCGCCCTGATGTGCCGGCGTCGATTTGCGTTCAAAGATGCGACCGTCCGCGAGTTGCAGGAGATCAAACGTCTCGCCGTCACCATCCAGCACAATGTCCGCCAGACGTGCGCGGTAGTCATTTGCATTGGCAAACCGCGCGGCCATGAATCCAAGCACGGCCTTGTCTTCGTGCTCCAGCAGCAACGCGTCGGGCAGACTCCACATGCGTGCGAACCGGTGATTCATATTGACGATGCGGCCGGCACGATCAATCAGCAATATCCCGTCCGCCGTCGCTTCCAGCGTCGCCCGCAGAAGCGACGCGACGGAAGCGAGCTGATTTTCGATACGCGGCCCGGAATCCAGCGGCTCGGCGCAAACGACCATCCAGCCCTTGCCGCCGCTGGTGACACGCGACACATTTTTGGTCGCCGGCAGAATGCCGCCATTCGCGCACCGATAGCTGCCTTCGGCATGTTTCGCGCCGGAAGGATTGCCTTTCAGCACCTCCTCCCAGAAATACGCATCCGCCAGCGAGCACTCGATGTCGGTAATGGGCCGGCCCAACAAATCTTCGCGGCGGTAGCCCAGCAAGCGAAGCGTTGGATTGCTGACTTCGACAATGGCAAGCGAGGATGCATCCACGAGCAACAGAATGCCGCTACTGTTGTCGAGCAATGCGTCTACGTGCGCGGGACTCATTTTTGCCCTCCGGCGTCCGGCAAACCACCATCGAAAAAGTAGGTGATTCGTTTGCGCGGACTCAGGTAAGCGAAGACCGGTGGCGGTAACAGCGCGGGACGCATCGCCCGGCTGATGCTGAGGTCATTTTCCGACTCCAGATTGAGCATAACCGCGTCTTCCCTCGCAACGCCGGCATCATAGCGCAGCACCCAGGGCCGCAAGGTCTTGTGCGGATTGACCGAAACGACCATCGCGATGGCATCATTGGAAAGCCTGACGATCGAACCGGGTGGATACACGCCAAGCGCATGGATCAGGACCTGCAGGATCGCAACGTCAAACTTGTTTTTCAGCCGTGCAAAGATGAATGACAATGCTTCGTGCGGCGTCAAGGCCTGGGCATAATCGACCGGGTTGCAGAGGTTGTCGTAAAAATTGACCAGCGAAACAATGCGGGCAAGCGGCGTGATCTGTTCGAGCCTGAGCCCGCGCGGATAACCCGTGCCATCGGCCATTTCGTGATGCTGCTCGATGATCGAAAGCATTTCCGGCGCGAGCCCGAGCTGCCGGCCAATCTTCATTCCGTATTCAACGTGCCTCGCGCGCAGGTCGCGCTCCGGCTGCGTTTGTTCGCTGGGACTTTTTTTCAGCACCTGATCGGGAATTTCAATCGATCCGATGTCGTGCAACAGGGCACCCGTGCCCAGCAGCCCCGCCTGCTCACGGCTGAGCCGCAGTTCCCTGACCAGCAGCATGCAAGGATGGAAACGTTGAGGCTGTGGTGGTAGACCTCTTCCCCACCACAGTTTTCACCCATGACCTGCAGCGTCACCTCCGGGTGATCGAGAAACACCGTCACCATCTGATTGACGAGTCCCGCCCATTTCTTCCAGCGTTTCGCGCGGTTGAGAAAGCAGATTCCGGTTCATCCTGCGCACCACGCCGACCGCTTTCACGAACGACTTCTCGGTACGCACAATGGCGAGGCGGTGCTCGTGCAGCTCCAGCACGCGCGGGTCCGGCGCGTATCGGTGCTGGTATCGGTGCGGGTATCGATGTATAGGGCTCGCGATTATCCGGCGACGCGATCACCGACACGGGGTTCGCGGGATTCGACGATTCCCGCCGGCGAGGCGTCACCGGATGGGGTTTCGCTCCGCTGCGGATCATAGCGAAAGCGATCCTCCTTTAGCGCCCGCAGTTCACGTATCTGCTCTTCGCTGGAAATCCTGAAGCTGTTCAGCGTGAATGGATGGCGAAACCACGGCAGATCGACGAATACATACAAGCCGATGCGCAGTTGATCGGGCGATGCATAGTGGGCGCTCTGATTTGTTTTGTCCACGGGCAACATGTCTGCTTCGATTGGCTCAGTTGATTTTCGGATGGGGATCGTCCGCGCTTCCAACGGTTCTGGTTGCGCTCACCGCGAGAATTCCAGGGACGAAATCGCCATGCCTTTCATATCGATCACGACCCTGGACTCAATCCAGTTAACGGCATTTGCGCGCCAAAATTAAGGGGGCGATGCGCACGCATAACGGATGTTGTCACGCTACGCGAAGAGTCAACCGCCCCCTTTTCGGAATCCTTGTCGTTCCGCGTCACATTGGAGAATTTCTCAAAACCCGAAATTTCTAGCGGCCAAACACCAGCACTGGCGCGGTTATCCGGCAATAATGGCCTGAAACGCCGCACCAGTGCTGGCGTTTTGCTTTCGCCGCGTTTCAACACTCGTCATTCCGTAGGGATTTCTGAAACGCCCATGCACGTCGCACATTGTTCCGCGAACCATGCGAGCAACGTCGATGTACATCCCGCTTGCGCGACAAATTGGCAACGCACGGGACAAAACCGTTGCGCCCTCAAGTTCCAGCCACACGTGCCGATAAAGATTCAAACAGGACGTGCCCAATCAACCCCGACGCAACAATCGGCCACGTCAAACGAATACCTGCGGTGCCTGGCAATAGTTAACACAGGCCCACGACTGTAACGCCGCCGTTGTGATCGTTCCATGCGAATGAACCTGAAGCGGCTGGAAATAGGCCACACTGAAACCCGTTCCTACCGGGCGACACCGCAGGGCACTTACTCAAAGGCATCGCGAATCGCGATGCCTTTGCGTTTTGTCGTTTCGTTGCCGGGATAGAGCACAGCGCAAACAGGGGCCGTGTGTGCCATGGCAACTCTTTGGAGCATTGACCTTCACGGATGAACCGCGTTCGATAACGGTCGCCAGCTACCTATCGTTCATTGACTGCTCATATCCATTCGGTCATAATGATCAATATGGCCATATCAATGGAGGTCCCATGATCACTGAAACGAGCGCAGTCAACTTTCGGCAAAATCTTGGAGAAATGCTCAGCCAAGTCCAGTATCGGCACGATAGCGTGGTGATCAACAAGGATGGCAAGCCCGTCGCCGCACTCGTGGATGCGCGGTTGTTCGAGCGCATTCGCCGCATGCAAGATCGCTTTGACGCACTCTGCAAACGCATCGAGACTGGCTTTGCGGACGTGCAGGAGGAGCAAGGAATCGCTGAAATCGACGCCGTCATCAGGCGTGATCGGGCGCGCACACGTGCGACAACCGGCGCGAGAACCAGCGCGGCAGCCAAAAAGCGCTAAACCGGCGTGGCCACGCTAAGGGTAATACTCGATACGAACGTGCTCGTCTCCGGCATTGCGTATCCCGCGAGTGTGCCGGGAAAAATCCTGGCGGCGTGGCGGTTCGGCTCCGTGGATGTCGTGCTGTCGGCTTATATCCTGGAGGAGTTGCGACGGGTACTGCCGCGGCTGGCCCACCGTCACGGTTTGACACAGGCCGAGATCGAGGATTTGGTCGATGTTCTTTCTATTCAGGCTGAAGTCATTGAGCCGCTGCCCGGGCATGAGCCGGACTTGCGAGATGTCAAAGACCAACCGGTGCTGGACACGTTGCTGGCAGCGCTCGGGGCGTCAGGGGCTGACTATCTCATTACCGGTGACAATGACTTGCTGGCACTGGCTGATCGCTACCCGGTCATGACGCCTGCAATGTTCTGGGCGGCCCACACGGGGCCATGATTTTTTGCGTTGTTCCGGCGTATTTTGAGTATCCCGGCCTCGCGCCAGTGCTGTTCATTTGATTTCCGTTCGCATGGTATCGAAGGGCCGCATGCGCAAAGCCCTTCGATACCAAGGCGAACGAAGAAAATTTGACAGCGTGAACGATTCGACAGTCTGATGAAGTTCCGAAGCCCGGATGCAGCGCAGCGGATTTCAGGATCCCTTCCCAACCAGTTGCGCCAATCGCGCAAACGCATCGCAAAGGTCTTCCACCGCGTTAGCCTTGAAAATCAGTTCGTGCACCCCCGCACCTTCCGCCTGCGATTGCAGAGCCTCGTCGATGAATCCCGAAGCGATCACCACCGGCAGGTCCGCGCGGATGTCGCGCACCGCGCGCGCCACGTCCAGCCCCGATTTGCCCGGCATGTTGTAGTCGGTCACCACCAGGTCGAATGCGCGTGGATCGGCGCGCAGCGCGGCGAGCGCTTCCCGCTGCTCCGTGAAGCCGCTGACGAAGTAGCCGCGCCGCTCCAGCAGACGCTTCACCAGGAACACCAGCGATTCGTCATCATCGAGGTAGAGGATATGCTTGTTGGCAATGAAGCCTGCATCCGGAGCAGGCGGCGGGACGGCAGCCGCCATGCGGTCCGCGTCGCTTTTCCGCCTGATCCGCCACTACCGGTTCGTCCTCTGCCGCCGGAAGATAGACCGTGAATGTCGCGCCTTTTTCCAGCCGGCTGTGAACGGTGATCGCGCCTTTATGCCCCTGCACGATGCCGTGCACCACCGACAGGCCCAGACCGGTGCCCTCGCCGACCGGCTTGGTCGTAAAGAACGGCTCAAAAATGCGCGCGCGGGTCGCCGCGTCCATGCCCGGGCCGTTATCGCTTACGGTCAGGCGGGCATAGCGGCCCGGGCGAAGAAGTGCGCGATTGCCACCGGATCGGCGTTCGTGCCCTGCGTAATGCTCCTCCGCGATATGACAGGATTCCACACGAATTTTGACGCGCCCCGGTTCGCCGCGCATCGCCTGCATGGCGTTGGTGGCAAGGTTGATCAGGACCTGCTCGATCTGCGAGGCGTCGGCCAGCACATCGGGCACGTCGTGGTCGCACTGCACTTCCAGTATCAAACGCGCAGGCAGCGTCGCGCGCAGCAATCGCACGGATTCATCAACCACGCGGCATAGCGCGGTCCGGGCAAGCGACGTCGGCTGGCGGCGGCTGAAAGACAGGATCTGCTGCACCAGGTCGCGCGCACGCCCGCCTGCCTTGCGGATCTCGGCCAGACTCTCCAGCGCCCGCGGACTGGCGCTTGCATCCTGATACGCAAGTTCGACATTGCCGAGGATGGTGGCCAGGATGTTGTTGAAATCGTGGGCGATACCGCCGGCAAGCGTGCCGATGGCCTGCATTTTGTGCGATTCGCGCAGTTGCGCTTCGAGGATTTCGCGCGCGGCCTCGGCACGCTCGCGCTCACTGATATCGCGCATCGTCACCGAAAAAAGTGTTTACCGTCGATCACGGCATGGGAGATCGATGCCTCGACCGGAAATTCCGACCCATCTGACCGCAGGGCGCTCACCCGGGTAAACTGCCTGTCCGTGCGCGCGGTAACGCCGTTTTGCCTGAACTGGCGTACGTGCGCATCGTGGACCTCGCGAAAGCGGGCCGGAATGAAACGGTGGATGGTTTGCCCGATAGCCTCGGCAGCGGAAAGCTGAAACATTTTCTCGGCCGCGGGGCTGAAGACAACAATGCGTTCGTCTTCATTGACGCTGATGATGGCATCCAGCGATGCACTGATGAGCGCCTCGTTCGCCACTTCCGCCTGCCTTCGGGCCGTGACATCCATCAGCACCACGCGAAGTACCGTGGCGCTGTCTTTGCCGCCTGCGTCGTCCTGGGTGCCCGCTTGAGCGCCCCCATGCGTGCCATTCCGCGCACTGCGCGGCTCGGCTGTCGCCGCCAGCCGCACCCACAAATGATCGCCACTATCTTTCACCATCCGCAACTCAAGCGAACGCGGCTCGTCCGGCATGAACGGCTGTATGCTAAACAGGTAGAACTGGTCTGGTCTTCCTTGAAGATGAACCGCAAGATCGGCTGCGAAACCAGCGTGCGCCGGTCGACTCCCAACAGCATCGTCGCGGCAAGATTGGCTTCCTGGATAATGCCTTGCGCGTCGATGGTGCAATAGCCGACCGGCGCCAGGTCATAGAGTTCGAAGTAGCGCGCCTGCGAGGCATCCAGTTCCGCCCGGGCGCGGCGCAATTCTTCGTTCTGCAGTTCCAGCTCGACCTGATGTACGTGAAGCTCGTGCAGCGTCCGCGCGGTCTCTTCAGGCGTCATGGCCTGCCCTTTATTCCGCGCCGCCGCATTTCCTCGGACAATCGCTTCCGCTTGCGCCCGCAGTTTCGCGGCGCTCGCGGCCTGCTATCTGGCTGTTCATGATCGCGCCCACTTTCCCGGGCAGGTTTCCCGTCCTGTGCGCGCTCGGTGGTTGCAATCGCATACACCTGCCCGGCCTCATTCAGTAGCGCGGTGGCGGTCATCCACACGTCAACCAATGTACCGTCCTTGCCTATCCGTTGCGTGCGATACGGTTGCAAAACTTCCGCCCGGCTAAGTTCGTGCAGCCTGGCGAGCTCATCCTTTCGCTGCGCATCCGGAATCCGCTCGCGGACGTTCATCCGCATGGCCTCGGCTTCGGTCCAGCCATACACCCGCTCCGCGGCCGGATTCCAGGCAACGATGCGCCCCTGCAGATCCTGCACGGTAATGGCGTCATACGCGTCATGCACCACCGCCGCCAGGCGTACCTTCGCATTGGCGTCCGCGAGCGCGAATTCGATGCGCTTCATTTCGGTGATATCAACGAACGTCATCACACCACGCCCTCGATCACATTCTCCAGTGTGCGATAAGGCCGGATGCGCAATGTGAACCATAATCCCGCCTTGCTCCGCACGTGTGTTTCCACCGGTGTCAGCGTGTCCAGCACCGCCTGTGCATCCGGCACCAGACGGTCGTAGTCAGCGAGGTTGGTGACAATGTGGCCCAGCGGTCGGCCGACGTCGGTCCCGATCAGATTGATGAGCTCCGACGCACTGGGCGTGAAGCGCAGGATGCGCAATTGACGATCCACGAAGACCGTGGCGATGCCGCTGCCGGCCAGCAGGTTGGTCATATCGTTGTTGAGCCGCGACAAATCCGCCAATCGGGTTTGAAGCTCTGTGTTGACGGTGACCAGTTCCTCGTTGGTGGACTGCAATTCTTCCTTCGAGGTCTCCAGTTCCTCATTGGTGGATTGCAGTTCCTCGTTTACGGACTGCATTTCTTCGTTCAGGGATTTCAGTTCTTCGTTGCTGGCTTCGAGCTGCGCCTGCGAGGTTTGAAGGTATTCATCCTTGGCCCGCAATTCCTGAGTGAGTGCATCAATGCGTGCTTCGGCTGTTGCGGCTTCGGCTTCGGCTGCGGCGGTGGCGACATCGCCGGAACCCGGCGCGGATGGCGGCATGCCGGTTCCTTGTGTTTGCGCGGTGCCGGGCTCCGGGGCTTCCTCGATGACAACGAGATACAAGGGCGCCAAGGGTTGCGCGCCGGGCGCCAGGGGAAGCGCGCCGGGCGCAGGCGCGAGGCCGGTCGCGACCGGACGGACGCTCAGGTCAATGGTCGCGACGTGGCCGTTGGTTTTGACGCGCACACCCGGGACATGCACGATCTCGTTGCCGCCCGCGGCTTTGAACAGCGCCGTTGTCAGGTCACGCCGCAGGCCTTCGCGGGCCATCTTCAGGATATTGCTGACAGCGGTTTCGCCCGGGGCCGGCGGCTCGAGATACATGCCGGTGCGGCCGTGCAGGTAGAGGATATCGCCGCGCGCATTCACCAGCGCGGCGGCCGGGGCGATCTGCTGTAGCAGCGACTGCTCGGTCAGTTCGCGTAGCGGAAGTTTCACCGGGAATGGCGTATGACCGGCGGCGCGCGGCAGCGCGGCCTCGATGGCCGTCACGTGCGGCAGGAAACGGCCGAGGCTTGCATGTGACGTGCCACGGGAATCATCCTTGCGCTGGTACAGCTTCGCGTCCCGGTCCAGCGTGGTGAACAGGTCGCCCGCGTCGCCAACCCCCTCGGACGAGCCCAGAAACAGCATGCCGCCGGGATTGAGCCCGTGGTGGAATCGGGCCATCAGCGCCTTCTGCAATTCGGCGCTCATGTAGATCAGCAGATTGCGGCAGCTGATGAGATCGAGCTTGCTGAACGGCGGATCAAGGACGACATCCTGTACCGAGAACACGAGCATGTCGCGAATGCCCTTGTGGATGCGGTAGGCGGCGTGGTCGGGTTCGGCCGCAAAAAAACGCGCCAGTCGTTCCGCCGAGATGTCGCTGGCGACACTCGCCGGGAAAAAGCCCGCCCGGGCGGCTGCAATCGCACGGCTGTCAATATCGGTGGCAAAGACCTGCACCGTATAACTTGCTTTGAGCATTTGCATGCGCTCCTGCAGCAGGATGGCGATGGAATACGCCTCCTCGCCCGTGGAGCATCCCGCGACCCAGACGCGGATCAGCGCACCCGATGGTTTGTTCGCGAACAGCTTCGGGATGACCTGTTCCTCCAGCGCCCGGAAGGCGCGCGGATCGCGGAAGAAATAGGTCACGCCGATCAGCAGATCGCGAAACAGCAAATCCACTTCGGCCGGCGTCTGCTGCAGAAACCTGACGTAGGCATCGATCGAATCGATCTGGTGAACCGCCATGCGCCGCTCGATCCGCCGCTGGATAGTGCTGGGCTTATATTGCGAGAAATCGCGCCCGATCTGGTTCCGCAGCAGGATGAATATCTGCTGCAGCGCGTTCGCGCTGATGGTCGCACGGGAGAGATGCACGTGCCGGTGGAGTGCGCGGGTAGCGTACGCAAAAAGCTGGGCGGGCATCTCCGCCGGCGGCAGCTCGTAATCCACCAGGCCGGTGGCGATTGCGCTGCGCGGCATGCCGTCGAACTGGGTGGATTCGGGATTTTGCGCGATGACCATGCCGCCCGCGCCCTTGATGGCACGCACGCCCAGCGCGCCGTCGCTGCCGGTTCCCGAAAGCACGATGCCGATGGCCCATATGTGCCGGTCTTGTGCGAGGGAGCGAAAGAAGAAATCGATCGGCAGGCGCTGCCCGCGCGGCTGGTTCGGTACCAGCAATTGCAGGGCGCCATTCAACATCGCCATGTCGCGGTTAGGCGGAATGATGTAAATGCAATCGGGATGCACAACCATCCCGTCCACAACTTCGAACACGCGCATGTTTGTATGGCGGCGGATCAAATCCGCGAGCATGCTCTTGTGGTCCGGCGCCAGGTGCTGTACCAGTACAAAGGCCATGCCGGTTTCGGTGCCGGCGGGCATGGCGGAGAAGAACGCCTCGAATGCCGCCAACCCGCCGGCAGACGCGCCGATGCCAACGACGGGAAAATCGGCGGCATTGATATTTAATTCGGCTTCCTTAGCCCCGACGCTGGCCGCCTGCTGTGGCGGGGGGACGTGTCGGGGTCTGGGCGGCGGGTTAACGACTGGCGTTGGCGTTGGCGTTGATTTGGACCTGGCGCTGCCGCGGGCTTTGTTCTTTTTCTCGGTTGCCATGATCGCCTCCCTCCCCATGCTCAGCCCTGTCCCTTGGCGGGGACATGAGCTAGCGGCAATCGATGCACTCACGCGACGTAAGCATCCCTGACAATGCCGGCATTCTCCCGCCGACGCCAACCTGATGCCGCCTTGCTGATATTGCCTAAATCAATAATACGCGCGAAGAAAAGTATATGCCCGACATTCCTCTAATGAACGTTATGTGAATGGGCGATAGATGTTTTGATTAAAGTCATCCGTTGGCAAAAAAAGTAAAGCGCTAGCGCTGGCGCACCTTGCAGGGCACAAGTAGCCGGAACAGCGCGCCAGCGCTAGTGTTCTATGTTCGCGATAGTATCCAAACCCCATTCCCGTTCACCCTGCGTCTGTCGACGGGGCGAGCGGGCACAATGATCAAAGGAGTCAACGCGATTGTGCGTAAACCGGATCAGCGCAAAGGGAAGTTGTCAGCAACTACCTCTGCAGTGTTCATCGTTTCTTTCCGACCGCCTGCGCCAGCCGCGCAAACGCCTCGCACAACTCTTCCACCGCATTGGCCTTGAAGATCAGTTCCCGCACGCCCGCGCCTTCCGCCTGCGATTGCAACGTCTCGTCGATGAATCCCGACGCGATCGCCACGGGCAGATCCGCGCGGATGGTGCGCACCGCGCGCGCCACGTCCAGCCCCGACATGCCGGGCATGTTGTAGTCGGTCACGACCAGGTCGAATGCGTTCGGATCGGCGCGCAGTGCATCCAGCGCTTCACGCTGATCGGTGTGGCCGCTGATGCGGTGGCCGCTGCGCTCGAGCAAGCGCGAGACCAGGAACACCAGCGATTCGTCGTCGTCAAGGTAGAGAATGTGTTTGCCGCCATGTGCATCGGCCGCAATGCTGGCCGGCGCACTCACCTCGGGCATCTGCATTTTCGGTAGCGGTTGCTCCGCGGCCACGGTGGCGGGCAGGTAGACCGTGAAGGTCGATCCTTTGCCGGGCTGACTTTCGACGATGATCGCGCCCTCATGTGTCTGCACGATGCCGTGCACCACCGACAGTCCGAGTCCGGTACCTTCGTCCACCTGCCGCGTGGTGTAGAAAGGTTCGAAGATCCGCTCGAGCATGGCGGCGTCCATGCCGCAGCCATCGTCGCTGACCGCAAGCCGTACGGCGTGACAGGGTTGCCTGGCGCATAGCGCGTGCAGCGCCGGGTGGGCCTGCATCAACGTATTGTCGAGCATCAATGCGTCCAGGCGAATGCCGATACGTCCGGGGCGTTCACCTATCGCGTGCATGGCGTTGGTGCAGAGGTTGATCAGCACTTGCTGTATTTGCGTGGCATCGGCCAGTACGGTGGGCAGGTCCGCGTCGCAATGCACATCGACTTCAATGCGTGCCGGCAATGTGGAACGCAGTAGCTGCACGGATTCCTCGATGACGGGCGCGAGCGCGATCGGTTTGCGCTCGGTCGGCTGCCGGCGGCTGAAGGAAAGGATTTGCTGCACCAGGTCGCGCGCGCGGCTGCCGGCCTTGCGGATTTCAGCGAGGCTCTCCAGCGCGAGCGAACTGGCGCTCATGTCCTGGCGCGCCAACTCCACGTTGCCGAGGATGGTCGCAAGGATGTTGTTGAAGTCATGCGCGATGCCGCCGGCAAGCGTGCCAATGGCTTCCATTTTTTGTGATTCGCGCAATTGCGTTTCGAGGAAAGCGCGGGCGGCTTCGGCCTTGGTGCGCATCGCCTCGGTGTGCCGCAACTCTTCCAGCGCGCAGCTCGCCTGTTGCCGCGCACTCTCCGCCGAGGAATAGGCGGCGGCATTGTCGAGCGCGATCGCGCCATAGGCGCACAACGTACGGAATATCGAGCGTTCGCGCTCGCTGTAGGCGTGAGACTGAATCGACTGGATCGACATCACCCCCAGCAGGCGCTCGCCAATCATCAAGGGTGCGAATAGCGAACTCAAGGTACGCAAGGTGCCGGGAACAAGATTGGGGTCCTCCGCATCCGGCGCCGTGTCGATGACGAATTCCTGCCGTGCGCGCGCGCATCGTGCGCAAAGTGATATCGCATCGTCGACGGATATCCGGATCAACGGGAACGGTCGCGCGTCTTCAATACCAAACACGCCGTGCAGCGTCCGGCTGTCGCGTTCAAGCAGGTAGACGGAGAATAAAGTGGCATCGAGTAACTGATTCACATGTCGGTAGAGCGTCGCGTAAACCGCCTCGGCATTCAGGCTGGCGGTAATCTCGCGACCGATGAGGCCCAGCGTTTCCAGCGTGGCGCTTGACTCCTGCAAGGCGGCCGCCCGCCTGGCTTCGGTCTCCGCCAACTGGCGTTGATGTTCGGCGTCGGCGCGGGCGCGCTCGGTTTCCTGGCGCACCTGCATGGCGATGGCGCGGTTGCGGGCATCGTTCAGGCGCTGGCTGTCCCGTGTGCGCGCCGCCGCCTTGCCGTTGTCGTAGGCCATTTGGTATTCGCCGCAGGCCGCATATGCGCTCGCCACTTCATCGAGCAGCTCGCTGGGCACAATGTAATTTTCGATGCCAGCCGCGGTCGCCATCGCTTGTTTCAAATAGTGCAAAGTGGCACCGGGCGCGGACATTCCATCAGGCGGGGGCAGCGTGGACTGACGGTACAGGTCCGCATACACGCGAAGAATCCTGATTTGTTCGACGCCAATGCCTTCCTGATTCGCCAACGCAAGCGCCGCGCCCAGTTTGGCGCTTGCCTTTTCCGGCTGCGCCAAACGGCACAAGGCATCCGCTTGTCCGCGCCAGCACCGCAACAGCGGGCTTGGCCCCTCCAGTGCGGCCGCATAATATTCTTCGGCCTGGAGAAAGTAACCCAGCGCCGCTTCCGGCTCGCCGATATCGAGCAACAAATCCCCCAGGTACTCCGAGACAATCGCAAGCAATTGAGCATTTTTCAGCCCTTCCAGCCCCGCCTGCGCCTCATACAGCATTGCCCTCGCGTCGGCATGGCGATCAAGCATGCGCAGGATGTTTCCGGCCTGCATCAGGGGAAGCCCCAGCATCCCCGGGCAGCCATTGCTGCGCGCCAGCACCAGGGCGCTTTCAACCCATTCCAGCGCGGTATCAAGATCGCCCAGCGTGCCGATGGTATCCGCCGCGTTGCTGACCGATACCACCGCAAGGCGGATTTGTCCGCATGCCATCGCCATGCGATGCGCGTGCAGGAAATATTTGATACCGGCGCCGCTGTCGCCGGTGTTGACGGCGACGATGGCACGTGCGCTTGCCACCCATGCCTCGATCGCGGCGCCATGCTCGACCGCGGGATCAAACGCCTGCGACAGGCGCGCGGCGGTGGCGTGCGCATCCGTGAAGGCCGCGTTCAGCAGGCTGCGCGCGGTGGCGGCATCGACCCGCGACGTGTCACCACAGGCACGGTAGTCTTCGATGGCCGAATCGAGCCACTCATCAGACTGCCGCATGTCGCCACGCTCCACACAGACGTGCGTCAGCAACCACTTGCCGTCGCCCGCGCCAATGCGATCTCCCAGTCGTTCAAAGGTCGCGATCGCGGCGTTCGCAAGATTTTCCGCGGCGTTCAAGTCGCCAAACAGCCAGCGCAACTCGCCGCGCACCAACCGCAGGCGCGCCATGCCACGTTGGCGCTCGATGTCGTCAATACTTTCACCGCGCAGCAACGTTTCGGCTTCATCGGCCAGCAGCAGCGCCCGCTTGTGATCGCGCTGACGCAACTGCCACGCCAATGGGATCAACAACGGCAACCTTGCGACGCCGTCGAACCGCGACAGCGCGGCCTCGAGGGCAGTGACTTCTTCGTTTAGGGCAAACAGTTCCATTTTTTACTTTGCCTGGTTCCTGTGTAACCGATATTGCGGACAACCTGATCTGACGTTTCAATTCGCGCTATTTGATACTCCCTGGCTGCCATCTCGACGCCATCCGAAATGAAAACACTAGCACTGGTGCGCTTTTCCAGCCATTTTTGCCCTGAGCGGCTCGCCAGTGCTTGTGTATCGCTTCGGGGAACTTCTATTAACCTCATTTCCGTTCGCCCTGAGGTATCGAAGGGCATTCCGGACGCAAATGAATCAATACGTTACATTCAGTGTGCTTCGATACCTCAGCACGAACGGGGGGTTATGAGAAGTTCCCTTCGTGTTCAGCGCCGTAGATCCTGTCAACATGCAACAGTCTTCATGCTTTCTCCCCCACCGCCTGCGCCAATCGTGCAAACGCCTCGCTCAGATCCTCCACCGCATTGGCCTTGAAAATCAGCTCCCGCACGCCCGCACCGGCTGCCTCCGATTGCAGCGTCTCGTCGATGAATCCCGAGGCGATCGCTACCGGCAGGTCGGCGCGGATGGCGCGCACCGCGCGTGCCACGTCCAAGCCCGACATGCCGGGCATGTTGTAGTCGGTCACGACCAGGTCAAATGCGGCCGGATCGGCGCGAATGGCGGCGAGCGCTTCGCGCTGATCGGTATGGCCGCTGACGCGAAAGCCGCGACGTTCCAGCAGGCGCTGTACAAGAAATACCAGCGATTCATCGTCGTCAACGTAAAGAATGTGCTGGCCGCCGGGTGCGCGGACCGGCGCGCTCTCCGCTACGCTTTGCCCGGGTTGCCGGGCACTTGCCGCGGCTTCGGCGGCGGGCAGGTACACGGTGAAAATCGATCCCTTGCCGGGCTGGCTGTCCACCACAATGGCGCCTTCGTGTGTCTGCACGATGCCGTGCACTACCGACAGCCCCAGGCCGGTGCCTTCGTCCACTTGCCGGGTGGTGAAGAACGGCTCAAAGATTCGCGCGAGTGTCGCGGCGTCCATGCCGCATCCGTCATCGGTCACCGCGAGCCGTAACGTGCGTCCGCGTTGCTTTTCCTGCAAGGCGCGCAGCGCCGGATGCGTAGACGTCATCGCGGGATCGAGCATCACCGCATCCAGCCGGATGCCGATGCGTCCGGGCCGCTCGCGGATGGCGTGCATGGCGTTGGTGCAAAGATTAATGATGATTTGTTGCATCTGGGTGGCGTCCGCCAAGACAGCCGGCAAATCAGCCTCGCAGTGAACATCCAGATTCAGGCGCGCCGGCAACGTCGCGCGCAACAAGCGCGCAGACTCCTCGACGACCGGTGCAAGCGCGATGACCTTGCGCTCGCTGGGTTGCCGGCGGCTGAAGGAGAGGATTTGCTGCACCAGATCGCGCGCACGGCTGCCGGCCTTGCGGATCTCGTTCAGGCTTTGCAGCGCAAGCGGATTCGTGCTCACGTCCTCGCGCGCGAGTTCGACGTTGCCGAGAATGGTCGCCAGGATGTTGTTGAAGTCGTGGGCGATACCGCCGGCCAGCAGGCCGATGGCTTCCATCTTCTGCGATTCGCGCAATTGTGCTTCGAGCATCATGCGGGCGGCTTCCGCCTGCTTGCGCTCGGTGAGATCGGTGATGACCGCAATGGTGCCGGCAAATTGCCCTTCGTGGGCACGCGGCACGCCGGTAATCAATACGTCCACCGCACCACCATCGGACCGGTGCATACGCGACTCATAAGTGGTTCGCTGGCCAGCGCGCCGCGCCAAACGCTGGTTCTCCAGATCGACGTGCGCTTCCGGGGCGGTCACCTCCGAGGGTAAATGCCCGATCAGGTCCGCCGGCTCGTAACCGCACAGATGTGCAAACGCCGGGTTGACAAACTCGAATCGCCCGTCGGAATCCGTGACCGTGAGTCCCTGCCCGACCGTGTTGATGATCTGTGTGGCGAAGTCACGTTGCGCCTGGAGTTCTCTTTCCATTTGCCTGCGCTCCGTGACATCGCGCATCGCGCCCAGCATGCGCACGGGTTCGCCCGCGGCATTCTTGATGATGATGGCGCGGTCCTCGACAAACGCATACGCGCCGTCCTTGCGCCGAAAACGATAATTGGCGGACCAGGTGTCGCCGCCCGCGTCGAGCACTTCCTCGACCCCGGCATCGACCCGCTCGCGATCTTCCGGGTGGACGCAATCGCGCCAGTAGTCGCCGTTCTTTCCGGCTTCGGCGGGACTGTGGCCATAAACTTCTTCGAAGTGATCGCCCCACCAGATGGCCTTGCTCAAAAGGTCCTGATCCCAAATGACATCGAACACGGCGCGGTTCGCGAGCTGGAAGCGTTCTTCGCTTTCGCGCAACGCATCCGCGTTCTGCAAACGTACCAGCGCGCCGGCGCAGTGCGTGGCCAGGGCATGCAGCAGGTCAAGGTCCGCCGCGTCGTAGGCGTTGCGCTGGTAACTCTGGATCGACAGGATGCCGATGATTTTTCCGGCCAGTTTGATCGGGACGAACATCAGTGACAGGGAGCGCAGCCCATTGCCATAGAGCACGCCAGCAGCGCCAGCTTCCTCGTCGCTATCGCGCAATATCAGCTGCGGCCCTTCCTCCATGACCCGCCGTGCCGTGAGGGAGGGCGCTCCCTGCGCGACCACATTGGACGGCACTTCGCGGATTTCGCCATCGATGAGGTCAAAGTCCGCCACATCCACCAGTTTCTGCCGCTGCTCATCCCAGAGGTGCAGCCAACTCGACTCCCATCCGAGCAATTGCTGCGCCGCATCGAGGATGTGGATCGCGGCGACCTTGCTGGTCGCCGCCTCGGCAAGTTCGCGTCCCAGTTGTGCGAGAACGGCGGTGTTCCGCTGCGCGGTCATCAATGCGTCTTCGGCCTGCTTGCGCTGGGTGATGTCCCGCAGCGTCACCGTGAAAAGGTGCTTGTCCTCGATCGCAATATGCGAAATCGATGCTTCGATCGGGAACTCCGTTCCATCCGCCCGCAAGGCGCTCACAGGCATAAACTGCCCACCCATTCGCCTGGTATGGGCATTCTTCATGAACTCACGAAAATGGGCGCGGTGGCCGCCACGGAAGCGCGCCGGAATGAAGCGGTCGATGGTTTGCCCCATGGCTTCGCCGGCGGAAAGCTGAAACATTTTTTCCGCCGCGGCACTGAAAACGACCACGCATTCGAATTCATCCACGCCGATGATCGCGTCCATCGATGCGTCAATGATTGCCGCCGCGCGGGCGGCTTCGGCATGCTTGTGCCCGGTGGCATCGCTCAGCACGATGCGCAACGCGGGCGCGCCGGCGGCATCCCGCGCGGCTGTGGCCGCCAGATGTGCCCAGAACGTCGTGCCATCGTGCCTTGCCAGGCGCAATTCGCATGCCTGCGGCTCCCCCGTTTCAGCGAGCCGCGTGCGGCGCTGCTGATAAATGTGCTGGTCTTCCTTGTGGATGAACCGCGTCACCGGTTGATTGACCAGTGCCCCGCGCGCGACGCCGAGCAGCGTGGCGGCTGTGAAGTTGGCTTCCAGAATCAACCCGTGCCCGTTGACGGTGCAATAGCCTATCGGCGCCATTTCGTAGAGATCGAAGTAGCGCGCCCGCGCGATGCCGGCCTCATCGGCGGCGGCGCGCTGGTCTGCCTGCGCTTCGATCAGCGCGCGCATTGACTGACCCAGACGGCGGCCGTGAACCAGCAGGACGACAAACACGAATACCAGGAGCAAGCCGATCAGCCATTTTTCGCTGCCGGTCGATGCCCACGCGACAACGGCCGCCGGCAGCAGTGTCGCAGCGACAAAAGCGCGCATCGCCACTTGCTGCGACGCATACGTAAGTACCGCTATCCAGCAAACGCTGATGAGGATGGCAACGATCACGCCCACCTCCACCCCACTGGCCTGCGGAAGCATGACGCTCGGACCGAACGACCAGGCCGCCCCGGTCGCGACGGTCCCCGCCAGAAGCAGGTTTCGCCAGAGCGTGAGCGCATCCGGCCCGGGTGCGGCACGTTTGAACGCTGCCCAAAGCACGTAGCGCATCGCCAGCGTCGCGAATACCACACCCATCCACGCCAACAGCTTTTCATGCGTGAAGATGTTCCATACCAGCGCCGTCAGGATCGGGAATTCGATCGCGGTGACCAGCAGGTTTGCCCGCATTTGCCCGTATGCGGCGTATAGCAGCCCGGTGTCGGCATCCTGCGCCGGACCCGGCACATCACCCGGCCTATCACCCGGCGCAACTTCGGGCAGGTGTGAAGTTGGATTGTTCATGCAATGCTCCCGGTCGTGGCGGCTGTTTTCCTTCTGGGATGCTCGATTGCTTTCGGCATATTTCCACGTACCGCGCGCATGCGGACATCGGCATCGCGCGCCGCCTTCGCTGTTTGCGCTGTCCGCGCGATCAAATTTCTACCGGCTTTCATGATGCAGCCCTGTCACACATAGCGTAGACCGCCATTTGGCGCGCCTTCCCAGCCGTTTTCGGCCTGAATGCCGCGCCAGTGCTTGAGTTTGAATCTTCCAGTGGCGGGCGCCAGGCTTTCCATTCCGTCGGCAAGTAGTACCGTAGCCCGGATGAAGCGCAGCGTAATTCGGGAGTTCGATCGCAAACAAGGTAACGCGACACGTACGGCCCCGGATTGCGCTGCGCTTCATCCAATCTACCCATGCGAAGACTCCTGACCAACCGTTTGCGCCAGTCGCGCAAACGCCTCACAAATCCTCTACCGCGTTGGCCTTGAAAATCAGTTCGCGTACTCCCGCTCCGGTCGCGGCGGCGCGCAAGGCTTCGTCGATGTAACCCGATGCGATCGCGACCGGCAGGTCAGCGCGGATAGCGCGTACTTCGCGCGCCACGTCCAGCCCCGACATGCCGGGCATGTTGTAGTCGCTGACCACCAGGTCGAACGCGGCTGGCCCGGCGCGAATCGTGGCAAGCGCCTCGCGCTGATCCGTGAAACCACTGACGCGGAAGCCGCGCCGCTCCAGCAAACGCTGCACCAGGAGCACCAGCGATTCATCGTCGTCGAGATAGAGAATATGCCGGCCCCGGCCGTTGCCATTGTCCGGCGATCCAGCTTCATCCGCACGGCATGGTTGCAGGGGGCGAGGTGCGGCACCGCCGAGCATCCATCACCCGGCGCGCGATCCTGCGGCGCGGCAGCGGGCAGGTAGATGGTGAATATCGAGCCCTTTGCCGAGTTGGCTTTCGACTTCAATCGCGCCTTCGTGGGTTTCCACGATGCCGTGCACCACCGACAGGCCCAAGCCGGTACCTTCGTTCACGGCCTTGGTGGTGAAGAATGGTTCAAAAATTCGCGCGCGCGTGGCCGCATCCATGCCACATCCATCATCGCTCACCTCGATCCGCACCACGTCGCCCGCATGCTTCGTGTGCATGGCACGCAATCCGGGATGAACATCTGCCATCACCGCATCGAAGCGCACCGTATCCAGGCGGATGCCGATCTTTCCAGGCCCGCCGCGCATTGCCTGCATCGCGTTGGTGACCAGATTGATCAGGATCTGCTGCAGCAGCGTCGCATCTGCGTGCACGCCGGGAACATCCGCCGCGCAATGCACGTCCAGACTCACGCGCGCCGGCAGTGTCGCGCGCAGCAGGCGCTCGGATTCTTCGATGATGGGCGCGAGCGATGTCAGCTTTCGCTCGGTCGGCTGCCGGCGGCTAAAGGACAATATCTGCTGCACCAGGTCACGCGCGCGGGTCCCGGCCTTGCGTATCTCATCCAGGCTCTGCAGCGCCATTGGATTAGCGTGCACATCCTGGCGCGCAAGCTCCACATTTCCGAGGATCGTCGCCAGCGCGTTGTTGAAGTCGTGCGCGATGCCACCGGCGAGCGTGCCGATGGCCTCCATCTTCTGCGATTCACGCAGTTGCGCTTCGAGCGACGCGCGCGCGGCCTCGGCCTGCTTGCGTTCGGTGATATCGCGGACGAAAGACTGAACCAGCGGTTCTCCCCCGGACAATATCACGCTTGACGAAACCTCGAGTGAAAAAACGTGCCCATCCTTGTGATAGTTCTCCACCTCGAAAGTCAGCGATTCTCCTGAAAGCATCCGCTGCATCCGTTCGGGCACCGTTGAAAGCGTTTCCGGCGTATCCAGATCCTTCAGGCTCATCGTCGGCCATTTCGATCATCGGCGCGCTGGCCCAATAGCCAGTGCATCGCGTGCCAACACGAATGACAGTCCGGGTGAATCAATTCGAGGAGCGGCTTTCCGACGAGCTCTTGCGCGGAGGTTGCGCCAAACAACTTGATGGCCGCCGGATTGACATAAAGCAGTGTTCCACCGCGATGAACGAAAAATGGTTCGGGTGCCCAGTCGACGAGGGTGCGGAAACGATTTTCGCTCGCCTGCAATGCTTCCTCGCGTTGCGTCAGGGTTGCCAGCACCCGATTGAAGGCGCCAATCAATTGGCCGGCCTCATCTTGCCTCGCGACATGCAAGGGCTTTGGTGGCTGACTGGCATCGGATGCGGCGGCGAGCGTTTTGACCGTGGCAAGCATTGGCGCCAGTTGGCGGCTTAACATCCACCACGTGAGACCGCCCGCCAGCAAGGTGAGCAGGATGGTTGCAATCAGCATGCGCCGTTGCACGGCGTGAATCGGCGCAAAGGCTTCTACAGTGGGGAGCGAGACGGCAACATACCAACCCGCCAGCGGAATCCCTTTGGCCGAAGCCAACACTTCGACGCCAAACGGATTGACAAAAACGTCGGAACCTTCATAGCCTTGAATAAACCGGTCCAGCAAGGGATTGACACCGGCGGCCGGGAGTTGCTCCATGATGCGATTCTTGTCTGATGCGGTGACCACCAGCCGGTACCGAGGCGCCACCAACAGATAGCCGCCGGTTTTTCCGTAGCGGCTGTTCGCGATCCTGTCCAGAAAATTGGGCATGTTCAGGCTTGTCACGCCTGCCAGCGCGCCGATTACATTGCCTTTGGGGTCACGAATCGGCGCCGCCATTCCGAAAATTGGTGCTTGCAGGTGGCGGCCGACCACCGGACGACCGATTGTGGCTTTGCCGTCCTTGAGTGCGCCGAATACAAAATCCCGATCCATGAAACCGGTGCCGATTCGCCCGGTCAGGTGCGACGTATCGGCGATCGCGGTGCCGTCGGCCGACAGCGCAATGACTCCTGCATTGAACATGCTGTGAAGCACATAGCGGTGGTCGAGGAATTTCTGCAGCGATCCTGCATTGGCCAAAAGGACCGGATCGATTGCGCGCGCGATAAGTTCCAGTGCTTGTACCCGGTCTTCCAGTCCCTGGTTGACCTCCGCCGCGATGAACGATACGGTTGAGAACTGCTGCTCACCGGAGAGACGTTCCATATCCACGTGCAGCATCCGGCTCGAGAAGTACGCCAGCGACCAGATGCTGATCACGAAAATTGCGAGCGTGAACAGCGTCACCCTGGTCTTGAGTGACTGCGACAGCAGGATTCTCAGGTTCATAAGGCTGTTCATCGTCGAGGATGCTTGTTAGCTTGTTATATCGGCCACGATGCGCGTTTATTAATCTCACGCCGGGCGGTGAGGCCAACGAAGGCACCCGCATCCATCGCAAATCGACACATGCTGAAGGTATTGGAACGGGATGCGGGAGTGTTGATTCAGATCATGCCTGAGCGAGAAACACGGGGCCGTCGCCCTCGCAACACAGGACATCAGACTTGCAGGGGACTTGGGGAAGTCCAGTGGACGACGCTGAATGAATTTTGCCTGGCACAAATTCATTAGCGGTCAATATGTAAAGCGCCGAATTAGTTTGCACATGTGATCCTAGCCGGCGCGTCAGTGCATCATGCGGCAGACGGCGTGGAGCCGACCGTCTGCGCCAGTCGCGCAAACGCCTCGCACAGGTCTTCAACCGCGTTCGCCTTGAAAATCAGTTCGCGCACACCGGCGCCTTCGGCCTCGGTTTGCAGGGTCTCGTCGATGAAACCCGACGCGATCGCCACCGGCAGGTCCGCGCGCAACGCACGCGCAGCCCGCGCGACGTCGAGTCCCGACATGCCCGGCATGTTGTAATCGGTCACCAACAGGTCGAATGCGGTGGGGTCCGCACGCAGGGAGTCCAGCGCTTCATGCTGATCGGTGTAGCCGCTGACGCGATAGCCGCGCCGCTCAAGCAGGCGCGTGACCAGGAACACCAGCGATTCATCGTCGTCGAGATAGAGAATGTGCTGGCTGCCGGGCGAGGCGATTGGTTCGGCGGCAACTCCTTCATCCAGCACCTGCGTATGTGGCTCTGCCTCGGCGGCCGGCAAATAGAGCGTGAAGGTTGTACCGTGTCCCAATTCGCTCTCCACCGCAATCGCGCCTTCGTGCGTCTGTATGATTCCATGCACCACAGACAGTCCCAGCCCGGTGCCTTCGTTCACCGCCTTGGTGGTGAAGAACGGCTCGAAGATCCGCTCAAGCGTTGAGGAGTCGATGCCCGGCCCATTGTCACGCACCGTGAGACGCACCGTGCGTCCGGATTGCCTCTCGTGCAAAGCCCGCAACGCTGGATTTGCCTCCGCTAGCGTCTCATCAAGGATCACCGTGTCCAGACGAACTTCAATGCGACCGGGGCGGTCACGTATCGCCTGCATGGCGTTCGTGGCGAGGTTTATCACGACTTGCTGAATCTGGGCGACGTTTGCCAACACACGCGGCACATCGGTTCCGCATTGCACTTCGAGCGCCAGTCGCGCCGGCAGCGTGGCGCGCAACATGCGCACTGATTCTTCGATGATCGGCGCGAGCGCGACGGGTTTGCGCTCGGTCGGTTGGCGGCGGCTGAAGGAAAGGATCTGCTGCACCAGGCCGCGCACGCGCGTGCCGGCTTTTTGTATCTCGTCGAGACTTTCCTGCGCGCGCGGGTTGGCGCCCATATCCTCGCGCGCCAGCTCAACATTGCCAAGGATGGTCGCGAGTGCATTGTTGAAATCGTGCGCAATACCGCCGGCGAGCGTGCCGATGGCCTGCATCTTTTGCGATTCGCGCAATTGGGCTTCAAGCGAAGCCCGCGCGCTTTCAGCCTGCTTGCGCTCGGTAATATCTTCTTTGACCGCGATGTAGTGCTCGATGGCGCCATCCTCGCCTTTGATGCCTGAAATCGCCGCGAACTCCCAATACAACTCACCATTCTTGCGGCGGTTGCACAGTTCACCGCGCCACTCACCGCCGGCCGATATTGCCGTCCACAATTGCTTGTAAGTCTCCGCCGCAGTATTGCCCGACTTGAGCAGGCGCGGGTTCTTGCCGATTACTTCGGCTCTGGCGTAGCCCGTGACTTTCTCGAAGTGCGGATTCACATACTCAATGATGCCTTTGCGATTGGTGATGACAATCAACACCGGGCTCTGTTCCATCGCTCGCGATAGCGTGCGCACTTCGGCCTCGATGTGCTTGCGTTCGGTAATGTCGCGCATGGCGACATGAATCGCCGGCACGCCTTCGTAAACGATGGATGTACCCTGGATTTCGACGTTGATGACGTTCCCGCCGAGCTTCAGGAATTTCATCTCTGTCAGCGGCGCGCTGCCGCCATGGTCAGCAATTTTCTTCACCCGCGCCAGGACGATTTGCCGAAAGTCCGGATGAACGCGATCAAGCAAAGGCGTGCCGACAAGATCTTGTGGGGACATCGCACCAAACAGTCTGATGGTGGCCGGGTTGGCATAAATGATTACGCCGCCGCGATGTACAAAGAACGGCTCGGGTGTCCAGTCAACCAAGGTGCGAAAGCGCGCCTCGCTCTCCCGCAGGGCGACCTCAGATAGTTTCCGCTGGGTAATATCCCGGAAAATACTTAGTACAAAAATCGCACCGTTTGATGCCTTGAGTAGCGCATTGGAAACGGCAAGCCAGCGTTTCTCCCGTGTCCATAGCGTCATTTCCTTTTCATAATATTCATTGACCGTCCCCGTCGCCGCCTTCTTCATGAACGCCTGAAGTATCCGGTCATTTTCAACCGCATCCGTGGAGTACACGTCAACCAGAGACTTGCCAACAAGCGCTTCGGCGGTTTTTCCGAACATGGAACAGTAGGCCGCATTAACCGTGGCGATCTTGCCGGATGTATCACAAAGGCGCATGCCATCCGTCGAGCTTTCCCAGACTGAACGGAACCGCTGCTCACTTTCCGCCAGGGCATCCGCGACGCGCTTGCGCCCGGTAATGTCGCGCAAGAACGTGTGAACGGCGAGCACACCATGATCGACGATCGAGGTGCTCTGGATTTCCACATCGATGACGGTTCGATCCAGCTTGAGAAATCTCATCTCTGCCATGGGCGCGCTGGCGCCGTGATTCGTGAAAGTCGCTGCCCGCTCCGCAACGAGCGGATGAGAATCCGGGTGAACCCAATTGAGGATGGGGGTGCCAATCAGGTCTTTGGCGGACATTGCCCCCAGCATCCTTACCATGGCCGGATTGACGTAAATCAGCTTTCCGCCGCGATGAATTCCGATCGCTTCGGGCATCCATTCAAACAGCGTACGAAAGCGCGCCTCGCTATCTCGCAATGCCGTTTGCTCTGTTTCAAGCCTGGCCGCCATCCGCCGTAACTCGTGCAGCGGCCACGTCCGAAAAATGCCGTACGCGATCCCGCCGAGCAACATGCCGAGAAGGAAAGCGAATGCGGTACCAACAATCAAGCCCCGCATTGAGTGCTCAACCTCAACCCTGCCGACAACGCGGCCCGAGTCATGGAGTGGGTGTGAGCGCCGCAGGCGTGGCGCGTCGGGTGGTTTGCCCACTATTGCCAGCAGTGCGCCATTGGCATCGTACGCGCGCACGGCTTCGTCAACGATCGGTGCCGGATAGGTCGCCATCAGCTCTTCGATACGCTGCACCTGATACGTCCACAAGCCCGGGTTGCCTGATATCAGCTCGGTGACTTTTCCCGCTTTCGCTTGCGCCAGGGTTTCAAGCTCGAATACATGATTCCTGTACGCAAGGCTGGCATATCCCAGCGGAAGCACCAGCACGATCGCCACTGCGACAAACTTTGCCAGCCGGTCGATGACGTCAATGAAGCGATCTTTGGTTTGCGGCATTGCAGGTCGTCGCCTCAGGGAACCCACTGCCCGCAATTGACGATAATTTTTCGTCCGGCGGGAGATTTCACGAAGCTGATGAACCGTTCAGCGGTCGCCGAGCGGCTGGCGCCGGTTACCAGAAAAAGGCGTTTGGAAAGGGGGTAATTGCCCGAGGCCGCAATCATCGGCGTGGGCTCCTTGCGATCAAGAATCAGCGCCCGTAGCGGGCGCTTTTCGGATACGATCAGCGCAAGTGTGGTTGGCCCGATTGCACCGGCAATTTTTTCTATATCCGTGGCGGCATCCTGATCGTTCACGGCAATACGCACACCGGGCCGCGCCTGCGCCGCCAAAACGCCTCGCTGCATTTCGGGCGAGATGCTCTTGACATGATCGGTATCAATGTCTCTTGCCGGTCGCAGCACAATGCGAATCGGGCTGCCATCCGCCCAGGCCACCATTTTCCCGGCATAAATGTTGGCCAATTCGCCGGTGGTGATTGCCGTGACCATGGATTCGGCGGAGACCGCGAATACAAAGGGTGTACGCGCGTATTCGATTTCCACCGCGCCTTGCGCGCGTTCGCGCTCGTCCAGCGCACGTGACGTGACCGCAAGCCCGATTGAGCCATCGAGTACCGCCTTGATGCCGCCGCGGCTACCGAGGCTAGGCACGATCGTGACCGGGATCTCCGGATGCTCGGCTGAAAATGCCTTGCCGAGCAATTGCATGGTGCCGAGCGCGGTGCCTGTTCCGCCGATCGTCAGTCCGTCCGCACGGGCCACAATATTGGCGGCGCAACATCCGAGCAGCAACACAAGAACAATCGCGCACACCCGCCTGCGTCGCGAAGCCGTCGGCGGACAGTCAGCTGGCGTCACACGCGCCTTGCGATTCCACCGCAAGATACGGAAAGTTCCACATCAGCGACGAGCCGGACTGCGACGAGATCCGCGCATGTTCGAAAGCTGGAAGGCTGGACTGGGATCATCGGCGGCGGCGAGAGTACTTGTATGGTTGAGGTGGGTTTTACGGGCGACACTTTTCATCGTGTTCGTCGCGATGGTGACATATTGGACATAGGCGCCACAATCTCCTATCAGGGTTTTGCTGAGTACCCGCTACCAATTGCCCGAAAGCTGTCCTGTTGATCGTTAAGACACGAGCAAGGTGACGCGCCGCAAGTTGCCGCTGACGTCGCCAGTGTACGGCAAACCACTTTATCTTCAATATGTTACGTAGTGTTAAGGAGCTTTAAGGAGTGCTTAAGGTCGATCCGTCATTGTGCCTGCATGGCTGACGCAACGCGCGGCGATTTCAGGACGTTCTGCACCAAACATGCAACCAGGAACACCATCTATTATTGTCAGGACCGGGGGCACGGGGCTCTTAGCGCTTGCGCATATTCCTTTATCGCGGCCCGCGCGATTGCGGCGTTGGAATTGACCAGCTACAGGCAATGCCGCGGCGAGCGGCGGGACGGAACCAACGACATTCGTGCTTGAGTCAGCGCACCGGCGCATCCACCGGGAAACTCACTGTGACGGCAGTTCCTTTGCTGCCAATTCCATCCCCGATACGAATGATTGCCCAGTGCAGTGTTGCAATGCTCTTGACGATCGACAGCCCGAGTCCACTACCGGTTGCCTGATTGCCGCTGATGCGAAAGAACCGGTCGAAAACCAGCTCGCGCAAGTGAGCGGGTATGCCTGGTCCGGAGTCCCTCACGGAGAGTTCGACGCGTTCTGCTGTCGCATGGCAGGCGACGATGATCTCTCCGCCATCCGGTGTGTAGCGAATCGCATTGTCGATCAGGTTACGCAGCAGTATGGCCATGATGCCTTCGTTACCTTGCACGAATGCGGGACTACCCTCCGCCCGCAACCGGATATTCTTCGCCCCTGCCGCGGCGGCGTGGTCGCTCATCTGGCGCCGAATGAGCCCTTCAAAATCGATTTTTTCTTCTGACAGAACCTGACTCGGATCGACATGCGCAAGGGTCAAAAGCTGATCGACCAGGCGAATCGATCGTTCGGTACTGTCCGCCAATCCGGTAAGCGCGACACGTTGCTCATCCGCGTCGCGCGCCCGCGTCAGTACTTGAAGATTGGTCTTGATGCCTGCCAATGGCGACCGCAGCTCGTGCGCGGCGTCCGCCGTAAAGCGCTGCTCGCGCTCAAGCGTCTGCTGCACTCGCCCAAACAGGCGATTGAGTGCATTGAACAGCGGTTTCACCTCTTCATCCGCCCCCGCCACGTCCACCTCGCGCAAGTCGCCCTGCCCCCGTGAGGCAACGTCGCGCGTCGACCGGCGAAGCGGCTCGAACGTGCGGTGCACAATCCACCAGATCATCGCGCCCAACAGCGGCAAAATGATCGTTGCCAGCACCAGAAGTTGAATGGCAAAGTGAACACTGAGCTCCTTGCGATGCGTCATCGGTTCGCCTACCTGCATATTGAGGGTGCGGGCCTTGTTCCATAGAGTGAAGGTCCGCCACTTTTCGCCGTTCAGGGTCAACCAGCCAAGACCCGTCATTCCCTCCAGCGCGAAAGGCTCATCGGGCGCGCCATGGTTGCGATACAGGAGGCGCCCTTTCTCGTTCCATACCTGGAAAAAAAGATAGGACTGATGACCGCCAATCATCGGGTTCAGATGCGTATCCGCGCCGGCGCCGATCTCTTCCGCCTCGTGCTCGATCAGCGTGAACAGCAAATGACCGGCCTCCAGCAATGACTTGTCGAAGAGTTCGTCACTTTCATGTTGCGCCTGCAGGTAGACCGCGACGCCACTGACAAGAAGCAAGCTCGCGGTAAGCGCAAGAATGAGCACCACCAGGCGGACGCGCAGGGATTCAAAGGAAAGTAGTTTCACTGCGCTATTCTTTCGCGACGACATAGCCGATGCCATGTATCGTCTGGATGATTTCCTTGCCGAGCTTGCGCCGCAGGTGATGGATATGTACCTGCACGGTATTGCTTTCAATTTCGTCGCCCCAGCCGTACAGCGACGCTTCCAATTGTTCCCGCGTCATGACTTGTCCGGCATGTTCGATCAGGTCGGCCAGCAAGGCGAACTCGCGGGCCGTCAACTGCACCAGCACGCCCGCAACGGTTACCGACCGGTTTGCCGGGTTCAGTTCGACATTGCGGAATTGCAGCGTCGATTTCGCCCTGCCAGTTGTCCGCCTTGTCGCGGCACGGATTCGCGCGGCGACTTCGTCAAGATCGAATGGCTTCACGATAAAATCATCCGCGCCTGCATCCAGACCGACAATGCGATCGGCTGTCTGGGCCCGGGCCGTGACAATAAGCACCGGATTGGTGTACCCGCGTGAACGCAGCTCCTTTAATACGGCGAGCCCGTCCATATCCGGCAAGCCCAGGTCCAGCAGGACCGCGGCATAGTCATGCGTCGACACCGCCGTGCGCGCGGCCGATCCGGTTTGCACCCAGTCAACCGCATAGCCCAACTGGTTCAATCCCACCTGCGCGCCGCGACCGATCTGTGGATCATCTTCAACCAGCAATATGCGCATGGCAATCTTGTTTCAATCCGAATTGTCGTGCCGCGGACTGGCGAAAAACCAGTGGCGCTTGCACATCGTGTGAGTTTACCCAATCCCGCGCTTTGGGGGCACCGGCCCAGCCAAATTGATCACTTGCACAACAGGATAAAGGTATTCAGCAGGCTTGAGGTACGCGTTTCGCGATAGCCTTCGGCGCCTGATATTCGGCAAGGGGTGACATCCTGAACGAATCCGGCAATGTGCATCGCCGAGCTTTCTTCGGAGCGTCCGGCAACAAAGCGAAAGTGACGCAAGTGCGTGCCGATGCGCGCGCCGATAACGCGGTCAATTGGCCGGCCCGGAAGCAGCGCGTTCCACTCCGCCTCTAGCGCTTCACGATCGCCTGACTCAACCAGCTGAAAGAACTGCTGAATTGAGTTCGCTGCGGATTTCCAGCCAAGGAGCCTGCGTGCACTGGCGCACCAGCTGCCGGTGCACGCAGGGCCCGCCATGAAGTCAAATGAGCCCAACCGGATCGTGCCTTCGAACGCCTCGTCGCGCGTTGTCGCCATTACCGGCGCGGGCAATACATCAGAAAGTCCGGTGCAGGCATCCGCGATGCGAGTGTTCAAAGTACCTCCAAACCGACCTGGTTCAAGTGAGCGATAAACCGGCAAAAAAGCCTGCAAATCTTCGTCAATGCGCCCGACTGCCGAATGCCCTTCCTGCATCGTAGGCGTCAGAAATTAGGTAATTCTTAAGAATTCCCTGAAAACGCCGATAAAGGCATTGAGTAGTCGGCCTGTTTCTGTTGCAGCGGCACTACACCGGCGTCTGGGTCGCCAGGCTATCTGATTGGCGCTTGCAAGAACGTTTGGCGCCGCGAAAATGCGGAATGCATCACTACCGGCGACCACTGAGCAGGAATGGCAACGTAAAGCCGCAAAGCAGCTCTATAAGAGGTGAATGAACGATGAGCCAGATTGCCAGCAGTCTCCGGAAATCGGCAGGTTACGACGGGATGTTTGCCCCTGGACCTAAAATGTCACCGCCATTGTGGTCGCGGCTGTTGTTCGTTATCGGGACCTTGGCGATGGGGTTGCCCGCGGCCAGCCACGCCGAAAGCCGTACGGGTACGGGGACCGCCGGGGCAAGCCTTAATTTCCGCATCACGATTCCAGCGATGATCCGCGTAAACGCCATGACGCAACCTGACCACGTTGTGATCGGCGAACAACACGTCAATCAGGGTTTTATCGACCTCGACACCGGCACGGCAGTAAATCTCACTTCCAACAATCGCGACGGCTATGTGCTGACGACAAGTTACGATTCAAAACTGTTGTCTGCAATCGAGGTGCGGGTGTCAAGTCAGACGCTGAAGGCATCGTCGGGCACGGGCAGCATGCGTGTCTCATCCGGGTTAATCGTCAACAAACTGGTGCCCATCAGCTACAGACTGCATCTGGCGCCAGGCGTGCGGGCAGGTGAATATCGCTGGCCGGTGGCATTGGCATTTTCACTGGCTGTGGCCTGATCAGACGACGAAGACCTGACCGAATCCATTTTTTCGATCGCGATTCTTCATCTCGCGTGAGCCGCATTCCTCATTTGAGCGCGATCGTCGTCCTTACCGTGCCGGCCTTCTCATGCTTCATCACTACATCAACGCTGCTGCCTTTTTGCGCCTTCACGACCCATGCAAGCTTCAGCCGATCCGCCGTCGGCGTGGTGTCAGTCCAGAAGCTCATCAGCGTATGTTTATAGGCGCGACCTTCGAGTTCGCCGGCGAATTCGCGTAACGTGCCAGAAACCAGCTCAGCGCCCGCCGGCAGCGTGATCTCACCCACAACGCCACGAGCCAGCTTGCGTTGCTGTGCGCGCTTGGATACATACGACGGCAGGTAGCCGGTATTTTGCACGCCGACTTCAATGCGGTACGAATCGCCACCGATGTTTTCGGCTTTCGCATGCACCAGTTCCAACTTGGGTGAAATCAGGGTATTCCAGATGACCCAATCCGGGAATTTGGCGACTTCCTTTTCCAACAAATGGGGGGGCGGGTTGCGGAATGCGTGAATTTTGTCCCAGCCGCCGATTTCCACTTCGCCCAGCTGCGGATGGTTCCATTTGTACCAGTCCACATAGCCCTTGCCCTCCAGTTCCTTGTCCGCCCACGCCAGCATCTTCAAGTCGTCTTCAACCGGATGATCGCGGAACCAGTCAATATATTTGTAATCCTTGATGCCTGCCTCGCGCATCGGGCACCAGATCTCCACCGTCCATTCATACAGGCCAAGATGCTCGTAAATCCAGTCAAAGGTACCGCTGATGACTTCCTTCGGATGGTAGCGGAATTCGTGATAGACGCTGATATTCGGATAGCCGGTGATCTCGGTGCCCTTGGCGCCCTGTTCCTTGTACACCCACAAATCCTCCGCCGGGATTTCATCATCCGACTGTGTGCCAAACGGCCGCAGCAGCACGCCACTCCAAGTGTGAAATGAGAGGCCGCCCGTGATGTTCGCATGGTGAGTGATGAAATGCACCACCGCGCGCACTTCCGGTTCCGACGTCGGATAGGGGCCTGCGCCAAACTGTTCGAATTCCTGACGCCATCCAGCGGGAAAGTTGCGGTTCAGATCGAGACCTTGCCTGTCTTTGTTCACCTTGATCGTGAAGCCGTCGTAGTCGCGCATCGTGCCTTCCGGCAGCATGCGGTAGTAGGTACCACCGTACTCGGTCGGATCGCGCGCCACCATCAACCGCGGTTCCTCCGCATGACATTTCCAGTTGCCGTTTGTATCTTTGATACGCATGGAAAGAATACGGCCGTCGCCGTCCACGTCCTCAATATCCAGCCCTTCGACGTGCTCTTCGTCGTATGGATAAGGGCGCGTCGAGGAGCGGACAATCCTGGGGATATCACGCATCGCCCATTCGGCGCCATCGGGATTGATGCGCGGGCAAATGTATAGCGCACGCGTGTCGAGGCAACGGGTGATGTCGTCGCGCTTGCCGTGGTACTTGGTCAACGTATCGATCAGGTACAACGCGGCAGACCCACCAGCGAGCTCACTGGCGTGGATGTTCGCATCCACCCAGTATGCGGGCTTATCGGCGGCCGGTCCGGTTTGCTGATTAGTGGCCGTGACGACCCAGATGTCTTTGCCTTCGTGGCTCTTGCCGATACTTTCGATGGAGAGCAACGTTGGAAATTTCTTGACGAACTGGTGCAGGATTTCTGTGAAATCTGTGTAGCGATAGAAGCGATCGTATTGGATTTTCATTTTATTGGAAGAGAAAGAAAAAGAAACCGCCAGAAATGGCGGTTTCCGCGAAAGGCAATTTGAACGGCATCAACTGTGAAGTCGCTGTTCAATCACCACTTACTCGGCCGCCGAGGCGGCATACGCCTCCATCGGCGGACACGCACAAACAAGATTGCGATCACCGTAAACGTTATCCACCCGCGCCACCGGTGACCAGTACTTGCGCGCTTTCAGAGACTCAAGGGGGAATGCCGCCTGTTCGCGTGTGTAGTCATGAGTCCAATTTTCCACCAGCAACATCGCGGCGGTATGTGGCGCGTTCTTGAGGACATTGTCCTCGGCGTTGACCTTGCCGGACTCCACCGCGCGGATCTCTTCGCGGATTGCGATCATGGCGTCAATGAAGCGATCTAGTTCGAATTTGCTTTCCGACTCAGTTGGCTCAACCATCAGCGTGCCCGCGACCGGAAAACTCATGGTCGGGGAATGGAAGCCGTAGTCGATCAGGCGCTTGGCGATATCTTCGTTGCTGATCCCGCAAGCGTCCTTGATCGGCCGAATATCGAGAATGCACTCGTGCGCGACCAGGCCGTTCTTGCCGGTGTACAGCGTTGGGTAGTGCGGCGAAAGCCGTTTCGAAATGTAGTTGGCGTTGAGAATGGCCATCTGTGTCGCGCGCGTCAATCCCGGCCCGCCCATCATCATGATGTACATGAGGCTGATTGGCAGGATGCTGGCGGAACCATGTGCCGCCGCGGATACCGGGCCAACCTCACTCACCGATGCGACGGGATCGCCCGGCAAGAACGGCGCAAGATGCGCGCGCACGCCAACCGGACCAACTCCCGGCCCGCCACCGCCGTGCGGAATACAAAATGTCTTGTGCAAATTCAGATGCGACACATCGCTGCCGAACTTTCCTGGCCTGGCGGTACCAACCAGCGCATTCATGTTGGCACCATCCACATATACCTGGCCGCCCGCAGCGTGAATGGCTGCACAGATTTCGGTAATGCCATCCTCGAACACGCCATGTGTGGATGGATAGGTGATCATCAGCGCTGCCAGTTTGTCCTTGTGCTGCGCGGCCTTCGCCTTCAAGTCGGCTACGTCGACGTTGCCTTTGTCATCGCATGCGACCGCCACCACTTCCATGCCGCACAGATGAGCCGATGCCGGGTTGGTGCCGTGCGCGGAAGTCGGGATCAGGCAGATATCGCGATGCGATTCATTGCGCGACCGATGGTACGCGCGGATCGCCAGCAAACCGGCGTATTCGCCCTGCGCGCCGGAATTCGGCTGCAGCGAAATCGCATCGTACCCGGTCACTTCGCACAGCGCCTTCGACAGCATGTCGATCAACTCTTCGTATCCCTCGGCCTGATCGGCGGGAACAAAGGGATGGATGTTACCGATCTCGGGCCACGTCACCGGCAGCATTTCGGACGTGGCGTTGAGCTTCATCGTGCAGGAACCCAGTGGAATCATCGCGCGGTCGAGCGCCAGATCCTTGTCTGAAAGGCTGCGGATATAGCGCAGCATTTCGGTTTCGGAGTGATATTGGTTAAATACCGGATGGCTCAGGTAGGCCGATTTGCGGACCAGATCCTTGGGGACGGTGCTCACAAACGCTGCATCGAGTTCGGCGACCGTAAAGTCAGCCGGACCGTCGTTGAATATCTGCCATACACGTTCAATATCCGCACGCGTCGTGGTTTCATCGAAAGACAGCGCGATCAGGTCACCGGGCACCTTGCGGAAATTAACGCCTTGTTGCACCGCTCGCGCCATGATGCGATCAGTCGCCTCTCCCGTCTTGATGACGAAGCTGTCAAAGAAGTGTGGCAACGGGCAATCGAACTTGAGCCGCCGCAAGCCATCACGCGCGATGACGGCGTAACGGTTGGCACGCTCGGCGATGCGCCGCAATCCTGCCGGGCCGTGATACACGGCATACATGCTCGCCATTACCGCCAGCAATACTTGCGCAGTACAAATGTTGGAGGTCGCTTTCTCACGGCGGATGTGCTGCTCGCGTGTCTGCAGCGCGAGGCGCAGCGCGGGATGGCCCATCGCGTCCTGCGAAATGCCGACAAGGCGCCCCGGCATGTTGCGCTTCAGCACATCCTTGCACGCGAGAAAAGCCGCATGCGGGCCGCCAAAACCCATCGGCACGCCGAAACGCTGGGCGGAGCCGATGACAATGTCCGCGCCCCAATCTCCGGGTGACGCCAGCATGGTCAATGCCAGCAAATCTGCCGCAACAATGTACAGCGCTCCCTTGGCATGCGCCTCTTCAACGAATGCCCGCATATCGTGGATGGTGCCGACCGTGGAGGGATACTGCGCGAGCACGGCAAAATAGTCGTGCTCCTGCATCAGCACCGGCGCCATGCCGACCTTGACATCGATGCCGAGTGGCTCGGCGCGCGTCTTCAGCACCGCGATGGTCTGCGCGTGGCAGTCGCCCGCGACGATGATGGTATTGCTTTTCGATTTCGCGCTTCGCTTGGCCAGCGTCATGGCTTCCGCCGCGGCCGTCGCCTCATCGAGCAGCGAGGAACCGGAAATTTCCATGCCGGTGAGATCGCAAATCATGGTCTGAAAATTGAGCAGCGCTTCCAGACGGCCTTGCGAAATCTCCGGCTGGTAAGGCGTGTAGGCCGTGTACCACGCCGGATTTTCAAGAATGTTTCGCAGGATGACGCCCGGCGTATGCGTGCCGTAATAGCCCTGGCCGATATGGCTCGTCAGCACCTTGTTTTTGCCGGCAATGCGGCGCATCTCGGCAAGGGCTGCCGCTTCCGACATGGCAGCGGGCAAATTCAATGGCGTGCCCTGCGGAATTGACGCCGGCATGATCTGCTGCACCAGGTCCTCGAGCGTGGCAGCGACGACGATTTTGAGCATCGCGGTGGCATCGGCGGCATCGGGGCCGATATGCCGCGCAATAAATTCGTTGTGGTTTTCGAGTTGCGCAAGGGTCGATTGAGTCATGTCGTTCGCCAATTGATAAACATCTTTTCAACCACGGAGACCACCGCGAACACGGAGGAAATTCATGCTTCGCCGTGTTCGCGGTGGTCTCCGTGGTGCAGTAATGTCATGCAAGTCTGACTTAGCCCGCCTTGACACTCGCCTCATACGCCGCCGCATCCATCAAGCCCGCTATCGTCGCACCCGCGGCCGGCTTCACCTTGAATATCCAGGCACCATAAGGATCACCATTGATTTTTTCCGGATTGGTATCCAGCTCGGCATTGAAAGCCGTGATTTCGCCATCCACCGGCATGTACACATCGCTGGCCGCTTTGACACTTTCGACCACGCCCGCAGTTTCACCCTTGCTGAGCAGCTCGCCTACCTTCACGTCGCCGCAAAACACCATGTCGCCAAGCATGTCCTGCGCGACGTCGCTGATGCCCACCGTCAACGTGCCATCCGCTTCAGTGCGGACCCACTCGTGGCTTTCGGCGTATTTGAGATCGGTGGGGAAATTCATGTTGGTTCTCCTTGGATGGAAAGTGAAATGGCGAAGTAATCAGACGAGCGCTTTTCCGTTACGAACAAATGATGGCTTGGTGACGAGGGCATCGACCAGCTTGCCGCGAATGTCGATCTGCACCTTGTCGCCAGGCACAACGGCCATCGGCACGCGCGCGAGTGCGATGGAAAACCCGAGCGTGGGCGAGAAAGTGCCGCTGGTGGTTTGACCGTCACCATGTGCCGTCAGCACTTTCATGTGGCTGCGCATCACACCACGATCGAGCAGCTTCAGGCCGACAAACGCCTTGCTTTGCCCTTTGGCTTCCAGCGCGGCCCGGCCAATAAAATCGCGGTCGGTTTTGAGATCGACCGTCCAGCCCATGCCGGCATCGAGCGGATTTACCGTTTCGTCCATGTCGTTGCCGTAAAGATTCATGCCGGCTTCCAGCCGCAATGTGTCGCGCGCGCCAAGGCCACATTCCGCCACCCCGGCCGACTTGAGATCGGCCCAAAGCGCCGGCGCGTCCGCGGCCGGCAACGTAATCTCAAAACCGTCCTCACCGGTATAGCCGGTGCGAGCGAGGAACACGTCACCAATCTCCGCTCCGAAAAATACGTTGAGTGCTTCTCCAACCGCGCGCCATGAGGGCCGCACGGCCATTACTTTTTCGCGCGCGTTCGGCCCTTGCACCGCGATCATCGCCAGTTCCCGGCGCGGCGTGATATCCATATCGTAGGTTTGGGCGATGCGGTTCATGTGGGCGAGATCTTTCACCGACGTCGAGGCATTCACCACCACGCGATAATTGTCGCCGCCCCGCCAATAGACGATGAGGTCATCGATGACGCCGCCCGCCGAATTGAGCATCGCCGAGTAAAGCGCCTTGCCCGGCGTGGTGAGCTTGGCAACGTCGTTGGCGATCAACCGGCGAAAGAAAGACTTGGGCACGGCGCCCGACACATCGACCGCGCACATATGCGAGACGTCGAACATGCCCGCATCCTTGCGAACGGCGTGGTGTTCATTGAGTTGCGAGCCATAGTGCAGCGGCATTTCCCAGCCCCCGAAGTCGACCATCTTTGCGCCGCCGGCGACGTGGGATTCAAACAGGGGGGTGCGTTGTAGGGACATGTGATCTCTCGGAGCATTAGGGACGGGGACGCGAAACACGTCATGACTTTTCAGTATGACATGCCTGCCCCTCTGTCCTTTTGCCTGAGAGTTGAGCAACCGTCAAAAACGACGTGGCTGCGTGCCCCTTCGGCGCTTGCCGGGCATCAAGCCTGCAAGTCTCTCCAGAGTGCCGCGTGACTTTTCGTGGTTCTTTCGCCTGAGCGATTATGGGCAATGCGCCTTCGGCGGCTCCTGATGTGACCGGAGCTCTCTCCCACGAAATAATCGGCACGCGAATTGTAGCGGAAAATGACCAGTACCAATTGGTCACGACAACACAATGCTCCTGCACAACCGACAAACTCAAGCATTGGCGCGGGTTTCAGACCATAAAGTGCCGAAAATGCCCGTCAGTGCTTGTGTTTTAATCCATGGATGGCGGAACAATTTCCCGGCTGTCCGGCACCTTTTCGCGCTAAGCTTGTCTCATGTTGATGAATTCTCTGCGCAAGCTGACCTTGGTCTGGATGATTGCGTGGCTTCCGTTTTCCGGAGCCATCGCGGCGGTCATGCCAATTTCCGGTATGCCGGGCGGCGCGGTCGCATCCTTGCACGCCGAAATGGCCACAGACGCAGATTCAGTGGATGCGTCGGTGACCGGTGGCATTTCATCGTTACCGTGCCACAATACCGCGGCCATATCAGACACCAATCCATCAGGCCTTTGTGAGCATTGTTTACTATGCCATTTGGCGGTCTCGCTGATGTTGCCGAGCATCCAGAATTTGCCGGGCCTTACGCCCTCGAACAGCTTCGAGTTGGCGACGCCGTCGCCGCACACCTCGTTCTTCCCTGAACCGGCCTCACCGCCGCCGCGAACACTCCATTCCTGAGTTGCCGGAAGAGTACGTCCATCCTGGACGCCGGACGCATGCATCGCGTCCGCGCTGCGCCTGCCTATATTGCGCGCATCACGAATAGAGGGAACATGAAGCGAACCACATTTATCACATTGCTGGCCGTATTGCTGCCGGCGTTGAGTACTTCCGCCTTCGCGCACGGGGATGAGCATGGCAAGAACAAAGCTGCCGCCGTGACGAAAGAACAGAAACCCTGGGGCATTGCCGGTGACGCAAAGGCAGTCAAACGCACCATCAATATTGCCATGACCGACAACATGCGTTTTGTGCCGGACAAGATTATCGTCACGCGAGGGGAAACGATAAAGCTTGCGCTCAGGAACGAAGGCAAAATGCTGCACGAGATGGTCATCGGCACCAAAGTAGTCCTCGATGAGCACGCGGCGCTCATGTTGAGATTTCCGGACATGGAGCACGACGAGCCTTACATGGTGCACGTGCCGGCAGGCAAGGCTGGCGAGATCATCTGGACATTCAATCGCACCGGCGAATTTGATTTCGCCTGCCTGATTCCCGGACACTATCAAGCCGGGATGATCGGCAGGATATCGGTGATGGCCAAATAATCCATTTACCACTATCTGGAATTTGCGGGAGGCCCCAATGCCATATCTGTTTCTGCTGATCGCCTTTTGGCCGCTGGTGTGTTGCGAAGAATGCGATTTCACTGTCGTATGCGTGACGGCCTCAATCGGCGCCGCGATTGCGCTATATGCAATCGCTTCGATTGTTCGCGAGCTTCGGTTGCTTGAAAAACACCGGCCATATTAGGCCTGTACAAAAACTCGTTCCACCTTTTATCCCAGGAGAAATCAATGAAACCCATCAGTTTGTTAACCGCAGCCGTCGCCCTGCTTTCGCCACTTTTACTGGCGTCCGCATGGGCAGCGGGCGAGCATGACAAGCAACTCGCAAGCGAGCCCCCGGCAAGCAGGATGGCCAGCAACACCACCACCATGACCGATGGCGAAGTGCGCAAAGTCGACAAGGAGGCAAAGAAGGTCACGCTCAAGCACGGCGCAATCAGAAACCTGGACATGCCCGCGATGACCATGGTGTTTCTGGTCAAGGATCCCGCGTTGCTTGGCAAAATAAAGGCCGGTGACAAGGTCAAGTTCCAAGCGGAGAACATCAGCGGTGGTATCGCCATTACCGCTATCGAGGTGACCAAATGAAAGCGGCATCATTGCTACTAATACTTGCGCTTTCGGCCTCTGCACACGCTGAACTTGTCGATTTGAAATGGGAGGGCGGCACCTTCTCGCATAAGTCCAGTGTCGGACCGAAAAAGTTCCTCGAGGTGTGCGGCAAGCTCAAGTCAGATGACGCCGTCGCGTGGCAGTTCAAAGGCAGCGCACCCAGCGATTTCAACATCCACTATCACGTTGGCAAGGACGTCAGCTATCCTGAAAATCGCAAGGAAGTTGCGAGCGCCGACGGCACGCTTTCCGTCCCCGCGGATCAGGATTACTGCTGGATGTGGAGCAATCGCTCGTCGCAACCGATCGACATTGATGTCAACCTCAAGCAGGCAAACAACGGCAAATGAGTCGCCCCGGCACTTCCCGCGGATCGATTTTGTGGCCCGTCGACGCGACCTTGAGCGCTGGCAGTTCATCAGCCGTGGCATGGAACCGCACCCCATGCACGTACACGGCACGCAGTTTCAAGTGGCCTCGCGCGACGGCGTCGAGGCCAAGCGTCTCGCGACCGATCTTGGCTGGAAAGATACCGTGCTCGTGCGTCCCTTTGAGTCGGTTGAGATTCTGCTGCGGTTCAGCGCCGCCGGCAACTATGTTCTCCATTGCCACAATCTGGAACACGAGGACGACGGCATGATGCTTAATTTCAATGTCACATAGCGCGCGAATGAGCGCGCCGATAGTTATGATGAGCCCACACCGTTTACGCAATTTTTCCTAGCAAGGTCACGCCAATGCGACGCAGAGCATTCCTGGGCACGATCGGTTGCATACCGGCGCTTGCACTGTCGGCACCGACGGGCTCCGCCAATCCTGGCGCCGGGCGAAAACCCGCGAAAGCAAAGGCCGCCATTCCCGGCCAGCGGGTGGGCATTGCGTTTGGTGGCGGCTCCATTCACGGCATCGCGCATGTGGGCGTGCTGAAAGCGTTTGCCGAGAAGGGCCTGCCCTTTCATTTCATTGCCGGCACGAGCGTGGGCGCCATCGTCGGCGTGCTGGTCGCGGCAAAGTTGCCGTATGCCGAGATCGATGCGATCGCGCGTCGCATCGAATGGCCCGGCTTGTTGAGTCTGTCATGGTCCGGCAAGGGGCTGATGCAAAACGCCAAATTGCGAACAATGATTGATACTGCGCTGAGTGATCGACGAATTGAGCAATTATCACTCCCATTTGGCGCCGTCGCGACGGATGTTGCGACCGGCGAGCGCGTGGTCATTCGCAAGGGTTCCGCAGGCGCGGCGGTCGATGCATCATGCAGCATTCCGGTATTTTTTGAGCCCGTTAAAATTGACGGCCGCGCTCTGGTTGATGGCGGCCTAACCGAACCGGTTCCGGTCATCGCGGTACGCGAAATGGGCGCGAATATTGTCATCGGCGTGGATGTTGCCTTTCGACCGGGCGAAGATCAGTTTCACGGCTTGACTGGTGTCGCATTCCAGACGATGCACATCATGGCGAATGCATTGATCAACGAGCAGATACCGCGGGCCGATGTCGCGATACGCATGAACCTGCACCAGTTCATCGGCAAGGACAATTCTCACGACCAACTGATTGCAGCCGGATATGCCGCGGCGATGCGTGCGTGGCCGAAGATTGCGTCGATGATGTCATGATGAATTCCGGCCACAGCGTTCATTTTTTTGACGAGCAGTTTCAGCGCCAAGCCATTGAGGGAAACCTGGCGTTGAATCCCTTCGAGTTGCTGGCGCTACCCTATCTCCACGGGCGCGTGCTCGATTTCGGTTGCGGCATGGGTAATCTTGCCGTGGCTGCCGCCAAGCGTGGTTGTTCAGTGGTGGCGCTGGATGGAAGCAGCGCCGCAATTCACCACTTGCAGGACCGTGCGCGGCGGGAATCGCTCGACATCTTTGCCGCGCAAGCGGACCTGCGAAACTACGAAGTTACCGAAGAATTCGACATCATCGTATCCATCGGGCTGTTGATGTTTTTCGATTGCACAACAGCATTCAAGAGTCTCGCCAGCCTGCAGGCGCACGTACGAGAAGGCGGAGTCGCGGTCATCAATGTCCTGATCGAAGGCACTACGTATCTGGACATGTTTGGCCCAGACGCGCATTGCCTGTTTTCACGTCATGAATTGGAACAGCGGTTTGCGCCCTGGGACATACTGCATTCCGGATTTCATGAATTTTCCGCACCCGACAATCAGCTGAAATCGTTTGCCACGCTAATCGCGCGGAAACCGCCGCCCGAAACCTGACTCGCCAAATCCGTCAATCGTCCAATCCTGCGCTCACAACAGCCGAATGCCAAACGGCTCCAGCACCTTGCACAACACCGCAAACAACACAACGGTGATCACCGCGCATGCCGCCAGCGTCGGCCAGAAGCCAATCCGATTGAGCAGCATCGGAAACACCAGAAACATCGGCAACGTCGGCAGCACGTACCAGAACGTGTAATAGGCATGGTTCGCAATTTTCTCGGCGGGTTGATCTTCAACGTACAACCAGATGAGCGCGAGAAATGTCACCAGCGGCAACGCGGCGATGAATGCACCCAGACGGTCACTGCGCTTGGCGATTTCGGAGACGGCCACGACGATGGCGGAAGTAATGAGATATTTGCTGATGAGCCAAGTCATGTGGGGTCCCGGTGGTCATTCAATATTTGCGTGACGCGGCAATCGGCTGCCGGCGCGCGTCGAGATTCTATCAATATCGACAATCTGCCTCGCAGAACGCCATTCGGCGCGCCTTTCCGGGCATAAATGGCCGGAAGTCCGCTCCAGTGCTTGTGTTTTGCTTGTGGCAATTGAATAAGTTGAAGGATTGTCCTTTTCCCTGTGAAGGACGGCCCTCACGGATTACCGGACCGTTGGCTGGACGTCCGCAGGCGGGGCAATGTCAGGCGGTTGCAGGGCACCCGCAAGGGCGGTGAGGTCGCGGCCGATGGCGTCCATCTCGGGTCGAATATCGTCACCACGAATGTTCCCGCCCGGATTTGCACGCAGCCTGCTTTCGACGCTCGCCGCGACTGCCGCCAGGTGATCGGCCCCCAGAATGGCTCCCGTGCCCTTGAGCGTATGCGCGATGCGCAAGGCAGTGGCGTGATCGCCACTGGCCAGGCATTCGGCCATGCGTGCCATATCTTCAGCATGTGATTTCACAAAGCGGCCCAGCACATCCAGATAATCGTCGGCATTGCCGCGCAGTGCTGCCAGGCAATGCGCCACATTCATGCCCGGCAAACCGGCGACGCGCGCCAATGTGGCTGTAGTCGCCAATCCCTGTATGGGGTTTGCACGCGGCCCGGCATGCGCACGGTCGGGTACGTTATCCATCATGTTGTGCACATTCACCGCCACCACCGGCAGCCATTTCAGCAACGTGTCATAGAGTAAACGCGGCTCCACGGGTTTGGCCACGAAGTCATTCATGCCGGCCGCTTCGCAAGCGCGGCGATCGTCGTCGAAGGCATTGGCCGTCATGGCGACAATCGGGATGGTCTCCCAACCCGCCAGCGCACGGATCGCGTGCGTGGCTTCGAGTCCGTCCATGTTGGGCATTTGCATGTCCATGAGGATCAGGTCGTAGGGACGGACCTGCACCTGCTTCACCGCCTCGCGCCCATCTTCGGCCGTATCCACCGCCAGCCCGGCCCCGTGCAACAGCTCGACCGCCACTTCGCGGGCGATGGCATTGTCTTCCACCAGCAGCACGCGCGCGCCGGCGTGCTGCCGCCGCAACCGCGTCTCGGCGTCCAATGCATCCGTGACCGGCCCGGTCGGCATGCTCCCCCGGCCGTGCTGCAGGCGTGCGGTAAACCAGAAGGTGCTGCCCGCGCCCGGTGCGCTTTCCGCGCCAGCTTCACCACCCATCAGTTGCGCGAGGTGCCGGGTGATCGAGAGGCCAAGTCCGGTACCGCCATATTTGCGCGTTGTTGACTTGTCAGCTTGCTCGAAGGCCTGGAACAGCCGGGCAATTCCATCGGGCGCAATGCCGATTCCCGAGTCCGCGACCTCGAAGCGCACCAGTACATCGCCCCCGCTTTCTTCCACCAGCCGCGCGCGAAGCGCAATCGAACCTTTGTCAGTGAACTTGACGGCATTGCCGGCATAGTTGAGCAGCGCCTGCCGCACGCGCGTCACGTCGCCATGCAGCCATTCCGGCGTCTCGTCGCCATCGACCTCCACCTTGAGCCCCTTGTCCCCCGCCCCCTGGCCGATGATGGACGCTACGTAATCAAGGACGGCGGAAAGCTTGAAGTCGGTGCGCTCCAATTGCATCCGGCCGGCTTCGATCTTCGATAAATCGAGGATGTCGTTGATGAGCGATAACAGGTGCTGGCTGGCGCCGTTGATCTTGTCCAGCCGCTCGGCCTGTTCGGGTGTCGCGCCGGCATGCCGCAACAGATACGTGAGGCCGATGATGGCGTTCATCGGCGTGCGGATTTCGTGGCTCATGTTGGCCAGGAACGCACTCTTCGCCAAATTGGCCGCCTCAGCCTGCTGGCGTGCCGTGGTGAGCTCCGCCGTGCGCTGTTCAACAAGTTCCTGCAAATGGTGCCGGTGGCGATCCAGTTCCATGCCGAAGCGTTTTTTCTCGGTGATGTCTTCCTTCACCGCCACATATTGGGTGATGGATCCGTCCGGTTGCCGCAGCGGCGCGATGATCGCGTGTTCAACATACTCGCTACCGTCCTTGCGGCGATTATGGAATTCGCCCTTCCATGGCAGTCCCTGGGCCAGCGCGGTCCACATGGCGACATGCGTCACGTGCGGTGTCTTGCCCGATTGCAGGATGCGCGGATTCTGGCCGATGAGCTCTTCGCGACTGTACCCGGTCGACGCAAGGAAGGCCTCGTTCACGTATTCAATGCGGGCGTCGGCATCGGTGATGACAATGCACTCCGGACTCTGTTCCACCGCCAACGAGAGCTTGCGTAACTGATCCTCCGTGGCCTTGCGATCCGTGATGTCACGCGCGGTCAATACCACTTGGGCCGTGTCAGGTGAAGGCATGCGTGAAAACGTCGCCTGGTACCAGATCAACTGCCGGTCTGGCACAAGCACACGAAATTCGATGGTCGCTGGTTCATTTGTCGCAAGGGTCGTCGCGATTGCCTCACTCGCATTTCGCCGGTCGGCAGGCTCCAGCCACGTCAGCCAATGGGAGCCCGTCACCTCCGCCAATGTGAGTCCGGACGGCACGCGATTGATATAGGCGATGCGGCCCGTGTCGTCCAGCACGGCGATACTGTCGGTCACGGCGGCCATGATGGTGCGATGCCGGCTTTCGCTTTCCTTCAGCGCCGCCTCGGCCGCCTTACGCGCGCTATCGCGCGCGAAACTGTCCAGCGCGAAGCTGATGTTGGTCGCCATTTCAAGCAGTAGCTTGCGAATTTCTTCGTCGAAGGCATTCGCCTCGGCGCTGTAAAGATTAAACGCGCCGATGACCGTGCCATTGCGATGCAACGGCAGCGCCGCCGAAGATGCCCAGCCGGCGCGCGCGCCGCGCGCATGCCACGGTGCGGTACTTGCGTCATTGAGAAAATCCTGACACCAGACCGGCCGATCTTCGCGAATCGCCGTGCCCGTTGGACCGAGACCATGCGGCTCATCGGCGCCCACCGAAATCTGCACGCCATCCAGATAATCAATCTCTTCGCTATAAGCCGCCACCGGATTGACCCGCTCGCCCGCCCCGTCCATCAGACCAATCCACGCCATCTTCATGCCGCCAGACTGTACCGCAACGCGGCAGACTTGCAGGAATAGCGCCGTCTCGTTCTCGCAGCGCACGATCGCATCATTGCAACGGCTCAAGGCGGCGTAAAGCTGCGTGACGCGCTGGATTTTGATTTCGGCGCGTTTGCGCTCGGTGATGTCACGGGAGATGCCGAACATCCCGATGACATTTCCGCCGTCATCGTGCAGCGGCCCCTTGGTGGCCAGAAAAATACGCTCTCCATCCGCGGTGGAGACCAATTCTTCGTAGGTAATAATCTGCTTCTCGGTGATTACCCGGCGGTCGTTGGCACGGATTGCCGCTGCCTGCGCCGGCGGCATGATGTCCGTGTCGTCGTGGCCAATTGCCTTTTCGGCGCACTTTCCAATGAGCCGCGCGGTTTCCGCGTTGATCACCAGGTAACGGCCCTCCAGATCTTTGGCAAAAATGGCGTCGGACGACGCATCGACGACAGCGTTGAGCAGTCGCTGGGCTCGCGTATATTCTCGGCTTGCGCCGCCTGTTCGCGCCGCGCCAGCGTCAGCGCCTGATTGAGCAAACGCCGAACCAGCCCGAACAGGAAAATGGATGTCACCGCGACAAACAGCCAGCCTTTGGCGGTACTGGCCATGACAATATCGACCGGATCGCGGAACAGCCAGCCGACAAAATTGTCGGAGAACATGATCCAGAGGCCCGCAAACAGGGCGTAAAGCAGTACCAGCCGCAATGTCGCGGAGTTGGCCAGCATTTCGTGCTCTGTCGTTGGCGGCGGCGCGCTGACTGGGCTCATGGGTACGTCCCGTGGCGGTAACAAGTAAGCCGCCGCGCGCAGTTGCGGGTCTGCGTCGTCGATGATCAGGCTACGGGCGCGTGTTGCGGGACTCATGCGAGGAACCACAAAGCGGGATGACGATAGTCTACGCCCATCCCGTGCATTCATGACCTGACCTGCAACTATCGCAACTATCGATTGGCGATCCTGCCGTCACCAATTGGCACAAATGATCGTAGATCGCCAATTGGCGCACTTTCACGAGGGTCTTCGTCTCGACAAGCAGGCCTGCACTTGAGTTTAGTGCGATCGCAATACCACGTCACGTTTTGTTCTTGTCCTGTCGATACCGCCTGAGTTCGTCAGACAGCCACTGCGCGCTGGAAGTTGTCTTTCCATCCGCGCAGCGAATTTGATATTTCTGGCCGCTGAAACTGCTTTTCGACGCGGCCCGGTCAATGAAATCTTCGGCCTTGCCGATCATTCCCCGCGAGGCGAGCGCGTCATATTTCATTTCAAGATGCTGCCGCGCGTCCTTGCCGTCGTGCCACGTGTCATTGCGATTGAACTGGCACGGGGAATCCCGGACAAAATCCAGCAAATGTGCGACTTCGGTTTCAGTTTGCGGAGGCGGTGCGGATTGGGCGCGGCCATGACGGCGCCGGCCAGCAGGGACAGAAGCGTTGCGAACAGGAGTTTTTTCATTTTGGCGTCACCAGCAAGGTTGACGAGGATGCACAACCGGTGATATGCAGTTCTCCACGAACGCCCAATTCGGTTGCGCCAAGCCGGTACGGCCAAATGGTCCCATGGGCCAAAGGTCGTTGGCGTGCCCACTATCTGTAATACCGGATTTGCACGGCTCAACCGGCCATCTTGCGACAAGTCTCGGCGCACCGGCGGCAAGCCTCTGCGCAACGCTTACAGTGGTCCATTTCATGCGCACCGCACTGTGCCGCGCACCAATCGCAGACGTCAGCACACATCGTGCAGACCTGCTTCGTGAAGGGACTATTGCGGGCGATCGCGTCGGCGCACAACCGGCAGATTTCCGCGCACTCGATGCAACAGGCCGGACAGGCATTTTTGCTTTCCACGCCTGCCATGTGCGCGAAACAGCTTCCGCATTCAGTCGCGCACTCGTTGCAAGCGGCGATGCAGTCCTTGGCACTTTGATCCAGTTGATGACTCATTTTGTGTTTCCTTGGTTAGACAATTGTCGATCCGCCGTTGCAGGCCCACTCATTGCTTCATTTCTTTTCGAAGAGGAACGACACCAGCCTGGCGCCGAATACGACCACTAGCAGGATGGGAACCCACATCCAGCCGATTCCATCCATGCTTCCGTAGCCCATCATCCCGCCACCCGGCATGACCCCGGTCAACATTCCCCCGCCAAAAAACAGCGACAGCAAAACGACAATGACTAACGCGGTGACAAGGGCTGTTTTGGTTGATGCGTTCATGATCTGAATTTTTTTCAAGGTAAATAGATTTGCCACGGATGGTTTCCGGGTGGACCTGCCGAACCCGCAAAAATTTGTGTCAGCCCGCCGTGGATCGCGGCGCGGCATCGATGATGTTGCCGCCCTCGCCTTCCCATGACTGGACTGCTTCCTTGGTGAGTTTCTTGTTGACGCGCCCGTGATGCCGCTGCACGGCGCCCTGGACGTAGCAACCGAGAAGCCACGAGCCCACGCCCACCAGCACCGCACTGCCCAAAGTGCCGAATCGCAAATTGTTTTTCATATGGCCTCCATCAAAAAAGTTTCGATGGACCCATGCTGGGTGAATCGAGGGCGGCTGTTAATCAGCCAATTGCTGACACCTGTGTAGGATTGGCCTGACATAGAGCCATGCCGCGCACCGCCAGTCGCCTCCTGCCGCTCAAGAATTGGCCAGAAGTGCTCGCACACCAGCCGCGATGGAGGCAACCAGAGAAATGCGGTTGCTCGGATGAACAATCGTGTCGCAACTGACGATCTCGGCGGCGCCCGCGGCACGCAATTCTTCAAACGCGTTCCGCGCGAAGACCGGATGCACCGCGATGCAAACCGGCGCAGCGAGCCCCGAACCGCGCAGATGTCCAATTGTCTCGATCATCGTCCGCCCGGTCGAGACGATATCGTCCACCAATACAGGCGTGTGCGAACGCCAGCGCTCGGCATGCGGCACCGAAACATCGACATCGCGGTCGCCACGACGCGTCTTGGTCAGGATAATGAACGGCGCGCCCGCACGGCGTGCAACATCGGCCACCCACTGGGCGCTTTCCTCGTCAGGTCCGATCAACAGCGGCTGGCGCACGTTGGCACTTACCCATCGGGATACGTCTTCTGCGGCGTGAACAATTTGTGTCGCGATGGTATAGATCGATGCCAGCGTGGCAATCCGGTGCAGGTGCGGGTCAACCGTCACCAGCCAATCAAACCGGCTGGAAATCCATCCCGCCACATGCTGCGCGCTGATGGTCTCACCCGGATGGAATCGCCGATCCTGCCGCATGTAGGCCAGATAGGGCGCCACCAATCCAACCGAGACGGCGCCGCTGTCGCGCGCTGCCGCCGCCAGCAGCAGTAGCGGCACGAGTTTGGTGTCGGGCCGGTCAAGCGTGCAAACGATAATGGCGTGCCGGCCGGCCAATGCCGACTCCACGCGCACATGCGACTCGCCGTCAGGAAAATGGCGCAAGAGCGCGCTGCCGCGTTCGCAAGCCAATACCGATACAAGGGCATCGGCGAGCCGTTCGTTTCCCGGCATCGATATCACCACAGGGGTCATGCGGCCTGACCATGCGCCTGCGTTGCCGCGCGGCGCGCGCTGCGGCAGCGCATCAACAAATAAACCACCGGCACCACGAACATCGACAGCAGCGGCGCCGTGATCATGCCGCCGACCATCGGTGCCGCGATGCGCTGCATCACTTCAGAACCCGTGCCGCTGCCATACATGATGGGAAACAGCCCCGCAAGAATCACCGCGACCGTCATGGCTTTGGGCCGCACGCGCAGCACCGCGCCTTCGCGGATCGCCGCCATTAGCGCCGTGAGGTCGTCATTCCCAAGCGCGATCTGCTTTTCCCACGCGTGCTTCAGGTAGAGCAGCATGATCACGCCGAACTCGGCGGCCACGCCGGCGAGCGCGATGAAGCCCACCGCGCTGGCAACGGACATTGAATAGCCAAGGACATACATCAACCACAGGCCGCCGACGAGTGCGAACGGCAGCGTGGCCATGATCAGTAACGCCTCGTCGATGCGTTTGAAGGTGAGATATAGCAGCACAAAAATAATCACCAGTGTAAACGGCACGACCACTTTCAGCCGCGCGCTGGCCCGTTCCAGATACTCAAATTGCCCGGACCATGTAATTGAATAACCAGGAGTCAGCGTAACCCCTTTCGCCACGGCCTGCTGCATCTCGGTCACCGTCGATTGCAAGTCGCGTCCGTGAATGTCGATGTAGACCCAGCCGGAGAGGCGCGCATTCTCGCTACGAAGCATGGGCGGGCCATCGGTGATCTTTACTTCGGCGACGGTAGACAACGTGATCTGCGCGCCGCGCTCGGTGACGACCGGCAGGTTGCGAAGGTTCTCGATCGAGTCGCGTATCTCGCGAGGATATCGCACGTTGATCGGGAAGCGTTGCAGCCCCTCGACGGTCTCGCCGATGTTGTCGCCGCCGATGGCGGCAGACACCAGGCCTTGCACGTCCGACACGTTCATGCCGTAACGCGCGGCAGCGAGACGGTCGATATTGACGTCGATATAGCGGCCACCGGTGAGCCGCTCGGCCAGCGCCGAGGTCACGCCCGGCACATCCTTCACCACGCGCTCGATCTCGCCGGCGATGCGCTCAATTTCTTTCAGATCGGTGCCGGCGACCTTGATGCCGACCGGACTTTTGATGCCGGTCGCCAGCATGTCAATGCGATTGCGGATCGGCGGTACCCACAGGTTGGCGAGGCCGGGAATCTTCACCGTGCGATCCAGTTCCGCGATGAGTTTTTCCGGCGTCATGCCGGGCCGCCACTGCTCGCGCGGCTTGAACTGAATGGTGGTTTCGATCATTTCCATCGGCGCGGGATCGGTCGCGGTTTCGGCGCGGCCGATCTTGCCGAAGGCGCGCGAGACTTCCGGAACCGTCATGATGAGCTTGTTGGTCTGTTGCAGGAGTTCGGCGGCCTTGCCCGCGGATAATCCCGGCAGCGCGGACGGCATGTACAAGAGGTCGCCCTCTTCCATCGGCGGCATGAATTCGCCGCCTATCTGCGTGGCGGGATAAATGGTGGCAAGAAGAATTGCAACCGCGATCACCAGCGTGGCTTTGGGAAACGCCAGCACCTTGTCCAGCAATGGCCGGTAGAGCGCGATCAGCCCGCGGCTCAGCGGGTTTTTTTGTTCATTGGGAATCTTGCCGCGAATCAGGTAACCCATCAGTACCGGAATCAGCGTGACGGCGAGGCCCGCCGCCGCCGCCATCGCGTAGCTCTTGGTGAAGGCCAGCGGAGAGAACATTCGCCCTTCCTGCGCTTCCAGCGTGAATACCGGGATGAACGACAGCGTGATGATCAACAGCGAGAAAAACAGCGCCGGGCCGACCTCCGCCGCGGCATCGGCGATGACGGACCAGTGTTTATTGCCGACGAGTTTTTCGCCGGGGTGCTCGTGATGCCATGCCTCAATATGTTTATGTGCGTTCTCGATCATCACCACCGCCGCATCGACCATCGCGCCAACGGCAATCGCGATCCCGCCGAGCGACATGATGTTGGCGTTCACGCCCTGATAGCGCATGACGATGAACGCCATCAATACACCCAGCGGCAGCGAAACGATCGCGACCAGCGCCGAGCGCAGGTGAAACAGGAAAGCGAAGCACACCACGGCGACTACGATGAATTCTTCGATCAGTTTGCCGCGTAGATTGTCCACCGCGCGCGCGATCAGCGCGGAACGGTCGTAAGTGGGCACGATCTCGACACCGGCAGGCAGACCCGGCTTCAACTCATCGAGTTTGGCCTTCACCGCCGCGATGGTTTCCATGGCATTTTTGCCCGAACGCATGATGATGATGCCGCCGGCCACTTCACCCTCGCCGTCCAGCTCGGCAATGCCCCGTCGCATCTCGGGACCAATCTGGATGCGCGCCACATCCTTCAGCAATACTGGCACGCCGGCCTCGCTGGCCTGGATCGGGATCGAGCGGAAGTCATCGAGCGTTTTCAGGTAACCACCGGCGCGCACCATGTACTCGGCTTCGCCCAGTTCCAGCACCGAGCCGCCGCTTTCACGGTTGGCGTTCTGGATCGCCATCACCACTTTGCCATGGCTGATGTTGTAGGCACGCAGGCGGGCGGGATCGAGCACCACCTGGTATTGTTTGACCATACCGCCGACCGATGCGACTTCGGCAACGTTGGGCACCGTTTTCAATTCGTATTTGAGAAACCAGTCCTGCAGCGCGCGCAGTTCGGAGAGGTCATGCTTGCCCGTACGATCCACCAGCGCATATTCGTAAACCCAGCCGACGCCGGTCGCGTCCGGCCCGAGCGAGGGCATGGCACCCTTCGGCAGCCGCGTCTGGGCAAGATTCAGATATTCCAGCACGCGTGAACGTGCCCAATACAAATCGGTGCCATCGTCGAACAGGATATAAACAAAGGAATCACCGAACATCGAGTAACCGCGCACCGACTTGACGCCCGGCACGGATAACATCGTGGTCGTGATCGGATAAGTGATCTGGTTCTCGACGATTTGCGGTGCCTGTCCCGGATACATGGTGCGGATAATCACCTGCACGTCGGAGAGATCGGGAATCGCGTCAAGCGGCGTACGGGTGACAGACCACACGCCCCACGCCGCGACCGCGACGGTCGCCAGCAGGACCAGAAAACGATTGACGATCGACCAGCGGATCAGTCGCGCGATCATTTGCCGCCTCCGGTTTTTCGCTGGATTTTAACGAGCGCGAATTCGCCCTGAGGCGTCTGCGTCATCTCAAATGAAACGCTGGCGCCCACTTTCACATCCGCAGGGACGCCCGTTGCCGGGAGTTTGTATTCCATCGTCATCGCGCCCATCTGCAAGGTCGGTATCGGCCCGTGGGAAATGGTCACAACTCCTTTGCCGATATCTTCCACCTTGCCCTCACCCTTGTGCGTGGCGGTTGCGGACGTGGACGCACCCTTCATGGGAGCATCCGCCTTCATTCCTTCGCTCTTGCTTTCACTCATGCGCGTGCCGCTGGCCTTCAGGCTGGCTTCGGAGTCGATGAGGAATTGTCCCGACAGCACCACCTTCGCGCCCTTGGTGAGCCCGGACTTTATCTCGGTCATATCATTGGCTTCGGCGCCGATTTCGACATCCACCGGCGTGAATTGCTGTTTGCCATCGCTACCTGCACTGGCGACGAGTACGACCGTACGCGTGCCCGTCTGGATCACCGCCTCGGTTGGCACCAGCAACACTTCCTGCGCCTTGGGCGCGCTCACGCTGACGGTTGCAAACATGCCCGGCGCCAGCTTTGCTTTCGCGTTGACGAATTCGATGCGCGCCTTCAACGTGCGTGTGCCGGCATTGACCTCGGGCAGCAAGGCCGTCACGCGGCCTTTGAAGACATCGCCGGGGTAGGCGGGAACACTAGCCTCGACCATGCTGCCGGGCTTCAGCCATGCAACTTGAGTTTCCGGCACGTCGGCATTGATCCACACGGTCGAGAGGCCATTGATGCGAAAAAGCATTGCCCCCGGCATCACCGTCATGCCTTCACGCACAGCGAGTTCGCCGATCACGCCGCTGGCCGGCGCGCTGAGCGTGATACGCGGGCGTGTCTTGCCGCTGGCGTCGATGGCCGCGATCGTGGCCTCCGGCATGCCGAGCACACTGAGCCGCTGACGCGCGGCCTGTCGGAGTGCATCATTGGCGAGCGGACTGTTCTTCAGCGCCAGGTATTCCTCCTGCGCGGACACCCAGTCGGGCGCGAGGATCTCCGCGAGCGGCTGGCCCTTGACCACGGCATCGAGCGGCGCGCGCACGAACAGTTTTTCGATATACCCATTGACGCGCGCTTGCACAATGACCACGGCGCGTTCATCGAAGGCCACCGTGCCCACCACCTGGAGTTTCTTGTCGATGGACCCGCTGGTCACGAGCGCGGTGCGCACGCCGAGATTCTGTACCACGCGCGGGCTGATGCGGACTGAGCCGGTATCGGCGCCGTCATCGCTGTAAACCGGTACCAGCATCATGTCCATGAAGGGCGACTTTCCGGGCTTATCGAACTTCTGCTGCGGATACATCGGGTCGTAGTAGTAGAGCGGCTTCTTGCCGGCGGCACCCGTCGCGGGATCAACGGTAGCAGCACTGGCTGCGACCGGCGCGCCGGTGGTGTTGGCAACTCCGACCGGCGCGCGATGCCCACCAAACCAATAGCCTGCGCCGATACCGGCGCCGACCAGACCAGTCGCCACAAGGGCTAGCGTGAGATTCTTGTTCATGATGGGTCCTTTTTATCCGCCAGCAGAAAGTTGAGTTGCGTCCAGGCGCGCGCCAGATCGCTCCGCGCCATCAAATGATTCATGCGTGTTTCGATTTCACCTTTGCGCGCTTCCAGCACCGGCGCCAGATCACCCTTGCCGCCGCGATAGGACGCAAGCGCCACCGACGTGCGTTCGTGCGCCAGCGGCAACAGTTCAGCGTCGTAACGTTGCAGGCGCGCTTTCGCGGCGTTCCAGTCGGCCAGCATGGTTTCGATATCCGCGGCATGCGCGCGTTTCGCATCCTCGGCTTGCGCACGTACCTGCTCGACCAGCGCGAGCTTGGACGCGACGGCCGGATCCTGGCGACGGCTTTGAAAGATCGGCAGGTCGATGCGCACGCCGATCGACAGCATGTTCGAGTAGGCGGGGCCGCGCTGCGCGAACGCCACTTCGAGTGACCAGTCCGGATGCTTGGCGGCATTCGCGAGCTTCATCTCGCTGGAGGCCATCGCCTGCATGGGCGCATACATCGCCAAGTGTGGATGCTGCTCGAGATTGCTGGTCAGTTCCTGATGCCCGTGCGCGAGCTGGTCGAAGGCCGGCGCTGAATCCAGCGGCCGCCGTGCGTCGGCACCGATCCACCGCGCCAGGTTTGCCTGTGCACGGGCGACGTTGCGCTCGGCCTCAATGGCGCGATCGGCAAGCTGTGCAACCGACAGGCGCGCGGCAAACGGATCGGCTGCCTGGCCCTTGCCGCCTGCGAGCATGGCCTGCGCGGCTGTCACCTGCAATTCACTTTCGCGCGCGAGTTCTTTCAATAGCTCAAGCTGGCGCTCCGCGAAATAGCGCTCGATCCACGCCAGCGACACATCGCGGCGAAGATTGAGCCGGGTCAGCGTGAGAATCGCCGTTTCCTTTTGGACCTCCGCGTTGGCGCGGTCGCCACGCAGTTGCAGCTTCTCTGACCGTGTGAAGTCCTGCATGATGCCGATCTTGCGCATGGTCATTCCTTCGCGCGTGAGATTGAATCGATCCGCGCCGTCGGTGGGAATATTCTCGATCCCGGCGATCAGCTTCGGATCGGATTGTTCGCTGGCACCCACGCTCGCCTGTTGCGCGGCACGCAATGCAGCGGACTGGGCATCGATCTGCGGGGCGTCACCGACGGCGATGCGCTGGGCTTCGATGAGTGAAAGATTGGTGGCCGCATGGCTGGCGAAACTCGCCAACACCAGCGCCATCAAGGGAAGACAAAGCAATCGGAAATATCGATACGAATACACGGCCACCTCCAGCAAGAACGAAAAAAGCCGGACTCCGACGGAGTCAGGCATTCATGCGAGCGGGGTGGTCAGATGCGGAAACAGCAGTGGCGAATCGACAGCGGGGGCGAGGTGGCGTGCAGGAGGGAAGGCGCGAGATCTATTGCCGGCAGCGGCGCGGGCGGATCGACAATCAATGCAACAACCAACGCCTGCCCGGCGGACATGGCCGCCAGCGACTGCGGCGAGTCATTGACGTTCTGTTGACCATTTTCGCAATGCTTCTGGCAAAGCGCAGGTGACGTCAAGTCTTGTCCGCCTGCATTTGCGTCAGGCGCGGTAACGGCGACCGCTTCCTCCAGCGCCATGAATTGCATCGGGCACGCATACGCCGACACCGCCAGTTGTGCGGAGAGCACGGCGACGATGCCAAGCAGACTGACAAGTTTGCGTGTAAGGCGATTCATGATGACCGGAGAGGTTTCTTCGAGCAGATTCTACCCACGCATGCTAACCGAAGAATGTGAGCAGGATTTGATGTTGGTCAAATTTGTGGCGGTAAAGTTCAGTCGCGGACCATATAGGCGAATCCATTTTGCAAACTCCAGAACTGGCGTGGCTTTTCCGGCATAAATGCTCCAAACGCCGCGCCAGTGCTTGTGTTTGGTTCTCCGCGAGTTGAGTGGGATATTCAGCCGGACATGTCATCCTCTCATTCAGCGACGGCCCACTCGAGTCGTTCAGTTTTCTCGGAAGCAGACATTCGACCAACGACTGCCATCAAGAACCGAGACTGGCTGGTCGACCCTAAGCCGACAGTCACACTCGTGACGACCGGTCTTTCGTGGTTGTAGCCAGACAAGTCAAAGCGGCAATTCAGTCTGTCAAGATCAGATGCTCCAAATGGCAGGGCGTTGTTGAATTATTCGGTAGCGCCGATCTGCACCCCATCAAAGTCCGGGCCGCAGCTTTTCCAGAGAGGCTCGATACTTCTTGCCGGAGCTCACGATATGTCCGACCCACCATAGGGTCAGGAATCTCTGGAGTTCGATTCTTTCAAAGTTTTCTGTGGTGATGATTTCTTTCGCCAGGTAGTCGAACTCGTCGCGCTCGTTTTGATGCTCCTCGAGCATGGGGTATGCGCATTGGGTCAGGAGCGTCTCTTCGGTAGAGAAATGCTCGCCACCCTGGGCGACGAGTTCATTGAGGATACTGTGGAATTTCCGGTCGCTCGCCTGGCCGGCATCGGCGATGCAGTCGGCCAAGGCAATGCACTGCGTCAGGATATTGCTGTGCTGACTGTCCAGGGTCTCATTCCCTATGCTGTAGTCTGGAACCCAGTGGACTCGATTCGGCATTACGCATCTCCTGTCTTGGAAAGTCTGTACTCAAAAACCTAGTGACTCAACAATGGCCACCAGATCGGCAAAGCTTGCCTGTTCGAGCTTCGCTACCAATGCGTCCTTGTCCAGGCCCTCGCACTCGAATCGTGTCATGCTGACCTCAAAGGATAGTTCGCAGATCTCCAGTGGCGACATAAAGCCGATGTGGCAGATATGGGCGAGACAGCGGCGCTCTGGATCGCTGAGTTCCAGGCCGTGGTGCTTGAGAATCTCCAGGTACCTTTCGGCAGTCCGATTCAGCTTGCCGCTGATCTCCAGAGTGTTCTTTTGCCCGTCCGTGAGAATGGCTAGCGGCGGGCCGAAAAAGACACTCGTTTTTCCGACGATTCGCGCTTTTTCAGTCGTCGTCAGGGCCGGGGCAATCCAACTGGGGTCACCCCTGCCCTTAGCGGGTTGGGGAATCAAGGCAGGGTCGTCTGGGAGATGTGACATGTCAGTGGGAAACGCCATGTCGGAGCTCGTGCTTGGCGTCCTTCATTCCCCAGGGAAGCTGCGGTGGCACTTCTGGGGCAATCTGGGGGAATCCCCTGTTTCTGGCACCGTCCTGAACGTTGTGCGGGTTGTGGCATTCGGTGCAGGTAAACCAGCGCTTCTTGCCCGTGCTGGCCCACTCGCCAATGCGCTTGCCGTGGATACCGTCACGCCAGTCACGCATCTTGTCGCCATGGCATTTGCCGCACAGCAACTGCGGCTGGTCAAAGCTGACCGGGTTGCCAAAATTATCCACCAGTTTGTTGCGCTGGTTTGTGTGGTGGCAGTCCAGGCACCAGATGCGGCCACCACCATGTTGCAGGTTCTGCAGATCGGGCACCATGGCCGCCATCGTCGGGATCGGGGTTGGCATTTTGCTCGTCGGCAGTTTGGGTGGATTGAACTTGGGGCCAACACCGTTATGACACGCTACTGCGCACATCGGCATCAGGGCGATCTTCTCAGACCGCGGCTTGACGACCGCTTTGCCGGTAGGAAAATTCTCCACGGTCGGCATATCACCCATGGGCACTGTGCCGTCAAACGGATCACCCCACCAGAGCACGGCGCCGGTTTTTGGGGAGCATTTCACGTTGGGCCAGCCGGGTTGAAGGTCGCGCCTGACGACTTCCGATGCACCTTTTCGGCTCTCAAAGCAGGTGATTTCGGGTGGCTGCGTCGGCTGCGAAAAAGCGGAAGAAATTATCCCGCACCAGAGGGCCAGAAGCATCGCGCTGAAAGTAAGTTTTTTCATCATGAGTGCCTCACCTTGATGCGCTGGCGGCAGTCTCTCCGCTGCTCGGGAAATCAATCGATTTGCCTGCGTCACTGCCCTCATACTTGAGGTCGTGCACCAAGATTCCGATCGCTCCCTTGAGCAAAATGCTCCAGATGAACAAGCCCATTGCCCAGATACCGACGGTCATCACGATCTCGATCAGGGTTGGGTAGTACTCGATCACTTCGCCAATGGGCGTGGGGATGAAGCCGGGAACGATGAGGCCCATGCCCTTCTCGATCCAGATACCGACAAACGCCAGCACACAGGCAATCGGCAGCAGCTTGTAGTTGGTGCGTACGCTGGGCATCAGAAACATCACGAAAGCGATGATCATGAAGGCCAGGGAGCTCCAGAACCAAGGCACGAGACGCGTCAGACCATGCAATCCGAACATTAGATAGTACAGACCATTGGCATGCTCGGTGCGGGCGTACAGCTCGACCACGATTTCCGACATCGTCAGGAACAGGGCGAGGCCCAGACACCAGGTAACGATGTTGGACAGCACGTCGATGGCATCGTCCTGAATCCAAAACTTGGTGTTCTTGCGGATGATCATGAAAGCCAGAATGATCAGACACGGGCCTGCCGCAAACGCCGTGGTGATGAAACGTATCGGCATCATGCTGTGGAACCACATCGGGCGCGCGGGCATCGACGCGATCAGGAATGCCGTGACAGTGTGGATGCTGAGTGCCCAGACGATGGACGTGTAAACGAGGGGCATGAAGATCTTGTTGTTGACGTGGCCACCCGTGTATTTCGCATAGAGGTAGTAGAACCCGCAGGCGAAATTGAGCATGAGGTAGCCGTTGAGCACCAGCACATCCCACGCCAGCATAGAACCAGGCATGTTGAAGATGCCGACAAAGGGCAACATGTGCCAGAGCCGGTCGGGGCGACCCATGTGGGCAAAGACGAACAGCATGACCATACAGACCGCCGAAATTGCCAGCATCTCACCCAGCACTGTCACTTCATGCATGGCCTTGTGGTGGTAGATGTAGGCGGGAAAAACGATAGTCACGGCCCCAGCCGCCACGCCGACCAGAAACACGAGATTGGCGAAGTAAAGGCCGTCGTGAATCTGGCTGCTCAGGCCGGTGACGATCAGCCCTTCGGTGTTCTGCAGGTAGAACCCGTAAAGCGCGCCCGCACTGAGGACCGCCAGGAATCCCATCCAGGCATAAAACTTTGCCCCCCCCTTGAGGACATAGCGCGTGTAATCGATGACGAATTTGATGAGTGTGTGCACAATCTGGCTCCTCAGTCGTAGAAGTAAAAGAACTTCGGAAAGGTATTGAGTTCGGCCTTCAGGCGGAACACATTCTTCCTCGCAAGTATCAGACTCACTTCGCTTTGGGGGTCGAGCAGGTTGCCGAACTTGCGCGCGCCCACTGGACACACTTCGACGCAGGCCGGATAGCGCCCCTGGCGAGTCCGCTGCAAACACCAATGGCACTTTTCAACCACCCCCCTCATGCGCGGCCGGTTGCCCAGGTAATGCGTCACCGGGTTCATCTCTGCCTTTGGCAGAACAGGTGTGGTCAGATTGATGCGACGAGCCCAGTAAGGGCAGGCACCCATGCACATGCGGCAGCCTATGCACCAGTTGTAGTCGATCACCACCGGGCCATCAGCCTCGCGGTAAGTCGTTCTCACCGGGCACACCTTGACGCAGGGCGGCTTCTCGCACTGCATGCAGGCAATCGGCATGTAGGTGGCGTCTTTCTCCGGAACGAGCGCGGGTTCGTAGTGATACTGGCCCTCAAGCACTTGACCGGCTGGGGTATATGCATTGCCCCCTACCTGGATTCCCAGCCCTTCAGGGTAGCCCTCGTTCATCTTCTCTTTTGAAAACTCACCGCGCTCCATTCTGAGCACCTGGATCCACTCAATGCGTTCCCCGGGATTCTTGCCGCGCGACTGGTTGTTTTCCTCGACACAGGCGTTGACGCAGCGCCGACATCCTATGCACTTCCTGATGTTCAAGGCATACCCCATGAGAACACCGGGTAGCGCCTCGCTGGTGTCAACAGTCACTTTCTTGCTGTACTGTGCAGAGTAGCGCCGCTCCAGCCGTGCGCGCGCCTCTGCTTTCTCTGCAGCCGTCATCAATCGGTAGTTGCCCTGGAATTGTTCAGCCCATTCAACCGTGGCCTTCACATCGTCACTCTGGGTCATCAGCGCTGCAACACCCATCAACGATGACACACTGAGCAGTCCTCCGGCTGCCAGAAAGTTGCGCCGCGAGATGGTTGTGGCCGCTGCGTCCGGAACGATAGGCGATGGGCGTGCAGAAGAGGCGGGCGGGGTCGGTGTGCTGGAATCGGCAGTTGGGCTTTTGTCAGGCGTCACAGTCATTCTCCAGAGACAAATAGTTTTGCGTTGCACAAATCACATTAAGCAGCCGCTACCTCAGGCCGGATCCAACGTCCAGATTCGCTGCAGTTCATGGTAGAAAGAAGGAGAGATTTCGACTTGACACAAGTCAAACATCGGCTTCTTTATGGAAGAATAGGCTTTTCAATCACATGAAGTCGGACGAAAATCGACGATAGATGGCGCGCGTCGGTGTAAGCCGTGTTGATCGGAGGCCAATTGGACTTCCTTTTCTCAGTCATGCTAGGTAAAAGCAGTCCCTGCTCACGTCGATCAATATTTTTTTGGAGAAACAAAGATGGCACGCTGGACTGAAAACTCCGCTGATCAAAATCACATAGTCACGATTTCGCAACATATTCCAGTCGGGGGCATTGTCCGGGTTGTGCTCAATGACGGCAGCGTGATTGAGGGGGCTTTCCGGCGAATGAATGTTGAAAATAATGCCGGGCAAGGTGGTTGGAAGTATCGCGGGGAGTGCGAAATTGAAACCAAAGATCATTCCCGTTTTGTCTTGGATTACCTGGATATCAAGTCTGCAGCCAGCATATGGAACGATCCTGTTTCCGCTGAATATCAACGTCTTGGCCTGATCACCTTGGACCACAGAAACCCGGGAGCAGATCGCTTGGAAAAGAAAAAATAACCACGGCTTAGACGGCCGAGTTGAGCTGCGCATTCAGCGCGACAAACGCATCATTGGCCCCTGGGTCTGCCTCGACCCACTATAGCCCTTCAGATTGCCCGAAAGCGGACGTTCAACGAGGCTGTAGGAAAAGCCGTTTTTCGAGAAAAAATGCATCAAATGCGAGGTGGAGTCGGCACTTGAATCGCAATTGAAATCCTGACCGAGCAGATTGGCCACGATCGGCAGCGCATGCGCGGAATCGGTCGTTCCCTTGAATTTCCTGCCCGCTGCGGCGCGAAGTCCCATCGCACGCATCAGCGCCTTGATGCGATTCTCACTACCGGCGTAGCCGTGCTGCGCGCGCCTCACCCGGGTGAGGCGCGGCGCGACGTAACGGCCGCGATGGGCATCGAACACCGTGCGGATGTCGGCGCGCAGCCGATCACGCTCGATACCGCGCGTCGACCGTTCGCGGTTCCGCCAGAGGTGGAAGCCCCATTGGGTGACATTTAGTACCCGACAGACGACCGACAGGGGTAGGTCATGGCAGATGTTGCTCACAAACAACGAACAGGTCCCGAACAGTTCATCGTACATTCGAAATCGTGGACGGATCGGGGCCCTTTCCACGGGTGCGCGGGCGCATGGGTGACCCTGCATGGCCACCCGGTTCAGTGGGCGCGATGCGTCGCATCGCGAAATACCCCTTCAACCTGCGCCGCAGCGACGGGGTTTTTTCGCGTAACCGAGTGACATGAATGTCTTCCTCCGCTACCGCGTGGAAAAGACGCCATAAAGATTTAACATCAACGCATCGCAATCATTACGACTACGGAGGCACTGTGGAACTTCGCCAGCTACGCTATTTCGTCCGCGTCGTTGAGCTCGGCAGCATGGGCCGCGCGGCGGATGAGCTGGGCGTGGTCACCTCGGCATTGAGCCAGCAGATCAGCCGGCTCGAAAGTGAACTCTCGACGCGATTATTGAATCGCAGTTCCAGCGGCGTGACGCCGACCGATGCCGGGCTCGCCTTCTGGCGGCAGGCGCAACTCGCGTTGCGCCACGCCGACGAAGCGGGTCGCGCGGCCAAGCAGGCGCGGTTGTCGGGCCATGTCAGTGTGGGGCTCGCACCCACCACCGCCGCCGTCCTCGGTTTGCCGCTGATGGATGCGATGCGCGAGCGATATCCCGAGGTGAGATTGCACATGGTCGAAAGCTTGTCGGGACATCTCGCGAACATGCTCAACGCGCGCCAGCTCGACTTGGCAGTACTGTTTCATGCCGATATCGCGCGGCGCTGGAGCGTGATGCCCTTGCTGGAGGAACGCCTGTTCCTGATCGCCGCGCGCACATTGCCCGGCCTGCCGTCCTCCGCCAAGGTGCGGCTCGCAAAGGTAGCCGATATGCCATTGATCCTGCCGAGCGGCCCGCATGGATTGCGTGCGCTGGTGAGCGCCGCGTTTGCGCGGGCCAAACGCGAGCCGCGCGTCGTGGCGGAAATCGACGGGCTGGCGATGCTGATGGACGCCGTACGCGCCGGCCACGGTGCGACCATCCAGCCGGGCGCGGCCATTGCCCGTCTGAGCGGCGACGCGCTGGCGGTGATTGAAATTTCCGACGCCGATGTGCGCCGGCCCAATTTGCTGGTGAGCGTATCCGATGAAGAATTGTCACCGGCGGGCCTGGCCGCGCGCGTGGTGCTGGCCGATGTCGCGCGCACGCTGGTGCGCGAGGGACGCTGGGCGGGCGCCACTCTTCACCCATCGTGAAGACCCCTTGCCCAAAGCGGGCTGGCGCAATGCAAGTTCCGCCACTAAAGTAAGGTTATTCCCATGAAGGAGCACGGCGTGACGCGGAAGGTTCAATCGTTCAAGACAATCAGCGCGGGACGCAACGCATGATCGATGTGCTCGTCATCGGCGGTGGCAATGCGGCCTTGTGCGCCGCGCTGATGGCACGCGAAGCCGGCGCCTCGGTGTTGCTGCTGGAGGCCGCGCCGCGCGAATGGCGTGGCGGCAACTCGCCACACACACGCAATCTGCGCTGCATGCACGATGTGCCGCAGGACGTGTTGATCGAGGCGTACCCCGAGGAAGAATACTGGCAGGATTTGCTGAAGGTCACCGGCGGTCTCACCAACGAAAAACTCGCGCGCATGGCGATCCGCGCGTCCGCCACTTGCCGCGATTGGATGAGACAGCACGGCGTACATTTTCAGCCGCCGCTGTCGGGCGCATTGCATGTGGCCCGCACCAATGCCTTTTTCATGGGTGGCGGCAAGGCCCTGATGAACGCCTATTACCGCAGCGCCGAAAAACTGGGCGTGCAGGTTCGCTATAACGCGCCGGTTGATGCCATTGAGCTCGACGACGGTCGCTTCAAAGCGGTGCGCATCGGTGCCGAACGCATTGAAGCGAAGGCTTGCGTGCTGGCTGCCGGCGGATTTGAATCGAATCGTGAATGGCTGCGCGAGGCATGGGGCATGAATGAGTCCGGCGAATGGCCGGCCGACAATTTCCTGATTCGCGGCACGCGATTCAACATGGGCGTATTGCTGAAGTTCATGATCGAGGCAGGCGCAGATCCCGTGGGCGATCCGGGACAATCGCACTGCGTGGCTATCGATGCGCGCGCGCCGCTATACGACGGCGGCATATGTACCCGCGTCGATTGCGTATCACTGGGCATCATGCTCAATCGCAATGCCGAGCGTTTCTACGACGAAGGTGAAGATTTCTGGCCGAAGCGCTATGCCATCTGGGGCCGGCTGGTGGCCGGGCAACCGGGGCAGATCGGCTACTCCATCATCGATGCCAAGGCCGTGGGCCGCTTCATGCCACCGGTGTTTCCAGGCGCGAAAGCCGACACGTTGCCGGAACTGGCGCGCCTGCTCGGATTGAACGAAGACGCTTTCGTCAACACGGTTGAGGCTTTCAACGCCGCTTGCCGCGTTGGCACCTTTGACCACACCGCCCTTGACGACTGCCATACGGACGGTCTGACTCCCGCAAAAACGCACTGGGCGCTGCCGCTGGATACGCCGCCTTATTATGGATACACGCTGCGCCCCGGCATCACATTCACTTACCTGGGGCTTAAAGTAAACGAGCAGGCGGCGGTGCATTTCGGCGGCGTGCCCAGCGCCAATCTGTTCGTCGCGGGCGAAATGATGGCGGGCAATGTGCTCGGCAAGGGCTATACCGCTGGCGTGGGGATGGCGATCGGCACCGCATTCGGGCGCATCGCGGGCACGCAGGCCGCCGCCGCCGCGACAGGAATGAAAAAGGAAAATGCGCATGCCGCGGCTTGAGGCACTCACGCGTGAGGCAAGCGAATTGGCCTTGGGCATCATCCCGCTAAATGCCGACGAGGCCGAAGTGGGCCGCGTGTTGCAGATTTGCAATGCCTGCCGCTATTGCGAGGGTTTCTGCGCCGTGTTCCCGGCGATGACGCGCCGCCTCGAATTCGGCAAGGCCGACATTCACTATCTATCAAACCTGTGCCACAACTGCGGTTCGTGTTTGCATGCGTGCCAATACGCGCCACCACATGAGTTCGCGGTCAATGTCCCCAAGGCGATGGCGACCGTGCGCGGCAAGACATATGCCGACTATGCCTGGCCGGCGGCGATGGGCGCACTCTATAAGCGAAATGGCCTGACGTTGTCGCTGGCCACGGCAGCCGGGCTCGCCTTGTTTCTGCTGCTGGCAGTGATGCGGCAAGGTTCACTCATTCACGCGCCGCTTGCGGGCGATTTCTATGCAGTATTCCCACACAACCTGATGGCGACGATGTTCGGCATCGTGTTTGGTTTTTCGATGCTGGCATTGATGATTGGTGTGGCGCGCTTTTGGCGCGACGTCACGCCGGGCATGGCGTCAAGTGATGCCTCGCTTTCGGCGGCCGTCGAAGCAACCGACAATGTACTGCGACTGAAATATCTGGGTGGCGGCCACGGCGAAGGCTGCAACAATGCCGACGATGCATTCACGCTTTGGCGTAAGCGTTTCCATCACTTCACGTTCTACGGATTCATGCTGTGTTTTGCGTCGACCAGCGTTGCCACGCTCTATCACTACCTGCTCAAGCTCGATGCACCCTATGCCCTGACCAGTTTACCGGTATTACTCGGCATCACCGGCGGTATCGGCCTCCTGATTGGCCCGGCCGGATTGCTGTGGCTAAATTTGCAACGCCACCCGGCGCACGGCGACGCTCGGCAAAAGCCGATGGATCGTGGCTTCATCGCACTGCTATTCCTGATCAGCCTGACCGGCCTCGCCTTGATGTGGTGGCGCGATTCGGGGTTCATGGCGCTGCTGCTGGCGGTGCACCTCGGCGTGGTGCTTGCGCTTTTCCTCACGCTGCCTTACGGCAAATTCGCACATGGCTTCTATCGCGGCGCCGCATTGCTTAAATTTGCGATCGAGAAGCGGATGCCTGACCGCTTGCGATTGGAATCTGAATAGTTCGGCGCAACGCGAATTCTCTTCATCACAAACGTAGACTCTAAAGCACCTACAACCCCGCACCGGAGACAAGTATGACAATGCGAAATCTGTTCGTTCGCCTCGCCACAATGGCGCTGGCCCTGACATTCCCTTGCCTTGGCACGATTGTGGCCGCACAGGAATTTCCGAAAAAAACCATCACGATGGTGGTCGGTTTCGCCGCCGGTGGCGCAACTGATACGGCGGCGCGCATTATCGCCAAGAAACTGGGCGAGAATCTTGGTCTCGCCGTGATCGTCGACAATCGCGCTGGCGCGGGTGGAAACATCGCGCACCAGCAGGTCGCCAATGCAACGCCGGACGGGTCGGTCATTCTGCTCGGTTCGGTCGGTCCATTGTGCATCGCGCCGCACCTGATTGCCAAGCTGCCCTACGATCCGCAAAAGGATCTGGCGCCGCTAACGATGGGCGTGAGCTTTCCCAATGTACTGGTGGTGCATGCGGATGTTCCGGCAAAAACGTTTGCGGAATTTTTGGCACTGGCCAAGGCAAAACCCGGCACACTTGATTACGCGTCTACTGGCGTTGGATCCGCGTCACACCTCGCCGGCGAGATGTTCAAGCAGCGCGCCGGTGTGGATATTGTCCACGTCCCATACAAGGGGGGCGGACCGGCCATGATTGATCTGCTTGCCGGTCGTATCACCGCCTATTATTCAACACCGTCGACTGCGGCGCCGCACATAGAAGCCGGAAAATTGCGCCCACTGGCCGTGACTGGTATCGCCCGCCTGCCTTCATTGCCTAATGTGCCGACCATCGCAGAATCCGGCTTCTCCGGTTTTGATGCCAGCAACTGGTACGCGTTCGTTGCTCCCGGCAAGACACCGAAGAATATTCTTGACCGCTGGAACGAGGAACTGGTGAAGGTTTTAAATTCCGCGGACGTGCGCGAGCAACTCAACAAGCATGGCCTGACCCCCATGCCCGGTACCCGCGGGGAATTGGCAAACACGATCAAGCGGGAATCGACGGTCTGGGCAAAGGTGATCAAGGATGGAAAGATCACGGCGGAATGAGCCCGGCAAAACGTTCACTTAAAGCAATTATCGTATGACAACACTTGTTCCCGAAACAACGCTCCAGCAATTGGCGACCCGGGCGTTACAAAGCTTCGGCTTGATTGAAGCCGATGCGTCCGATGCCGCGAGAATCCTGGTGTTGGGAGACCTGTTCGGCGTGCACACGCACGGCGTGAGCCGCATCGAATCGTATGGCGAGCGCCTGAACCTCGGCGGAATCAAAGCGCGGCCGGAGATTCATATCGAACGCGTGGCGCCGACCATCGCAAAGCTTGATGGCAACAACGGCGTCGGACCGCTGGTGGGATTTCGCGCGCTTGAGACGGCGATGGGCATTGCTCGCGAATTCGGCGTCGGTATTGTGTTCGCGCGAGGCAGCAATCACTTTGGTCCGATTGGCCCCTACTCGTACCTCGCGGCCGAAGCGGGATTCGCCAGCATCATCGGCAGCAATTCCACCACGACCATCGCACCCACCGGCGGACGCGATGCGCGCCTGGGCAACAGTCCGGTCGGCTTCGGCGTGCCCAATCCCGGCGGGTCACCGATCATCCTCGACATGGCCATCAGCGTAGTGGCGCGCGCAAAGATCCGTTCTGCCCTCACGCGCGGCGAGGCCATCCCGGATACATGGGCCACCGATAAAGAAGGCAATCGCACCAACGATCCGAAGGCAGCGCTGGATGGCTTCCTGCTTCCCATTGGTGGACACAAGGGCTACGGCATGGCGTTGATCGTGGACCTGCTTGCCGGTCTGTTATCCGGTGCGGCCTACCTTACGCACGTGAAGTCTTGGCTCGATGCGCCGGAACAGCCGCAGAACCTGGGTCACTTCTTTATCCTGATCGACGCTCGCACGTTGGGGCCGGCGTCTTGGCTCGCCGAGCGCATGAACGATTTCGCGGCGATCCTGCATGCGACGCCACCTGCCGATCCCGCAGCTCCCGTACTGGTGCCGGGAGAAATAGAGTTGGGCAAGATGGAACGGCAGCGTCGTGAAGGTATCGGTATCGACGATGCGGTGCTGGCGATGCTTGAGAAATATGCCGCGAGAGAATAGCTACATGCAGACCGCCATTTGGCGCGCCTTTCCAGGCTAAAACGCCCGGAAATCCGCGCCAGTGCTAGTGTTTAGTGTTTCGCGTTCTTGTCGGCGCTGCCATTCTTCAGCTTGTTCCATACCCACGGGCCGACCACCATCAGCGCGGTGATCACCAGCAGTGACGCCGACAGCGGCTTCTGCAGGAAGATCATCCAGTCCCCCTGGCTGATCGACAACGACCGCCGCAGTTGGGCCTCGGCCAGCGGGCCAAGGATCATGCCGATGATCACCGGCGCGGTGGGGAAATCGAAACGGCGCATGAGGAATCCCAGCACGCCGATGACATACAGCAGGAAGATATCAAATGCCGATTGGCGCATGCCATACACACCAAGCGTGGCGAAGATGAGAATGCCCGCGTAGAGCTGCGGCTTCGGAATCTTCAGCAGCTTGACCCAGACGCCAATCAATGGAAGGTTCAATACCAGCAGCATGAGATTGCCGATGTACATACTGGCAATCAGCCCCCACACCAGGTCAGCGGAATTCACGAACAACATGGGGCCCGGCTGCAAGCCATATTGCTGGAATGCCGCGAGCAGAATGGCGGCAGTGGCCGAGGTCGGCAAGCCGAGCGCCAGCAATGACGTCATGGTGCCGGTGCTGGAAGCATTGTTGGCGGCCTCGGGCCCGGCAACGCCCTCGATGGCGCCGTGGCCGAACTCTTCCGGATTCTTCGCCAGCTTCTTTTCCAGCGCGTAGGAGATAAATGTCGGGATTTCCGCACCGCCCGCCGGCATGGCGCCAAACGGAAAACCGATGACTGTGCCGCGCAGCCACGGGCCGATTGAGCGCTTCCAGTCATCCGCCTTCATCCAGATCGACCCGCTCATCTGTATCAAGGATTCTTCGACCTTATAGTCCTTGGCCGCACTCCACAGCGTTTCGCCGACTGCGAAAAGGCCTACCGCCACAGTCACGACTTCGATGCCGTCGAGCAATTGCGGAACGTTGAATGCAAACCGGGCAGTACCGGATTGGTTGTCGATACCAACCAGACCGATGGCCAAGCCAATGAATAGTGCCGTCAAGCCGCGCAGCGGGGATTCCCCCAGCACCGCCGAGACGGTAACGAACGCCAGCACCATCAGCGCGAAGAATTCCGGTGGCCCGAAGCTCAACGCCACATCGACCACCAGCGGCGAGACAAAGGTCAAGGCAACGGTTGCGAGCGTGCCGGCCACGAAAGAGCCAATGGCCGACGTCGCCAGTGCAGGCCCGGCGCGGCCGCGCTTGGCCATCTGGTTGCCTTCCATCGCGGTGATGATCGTCGCCGATTCGCCCGGGGTGTTGAGCAGGATGGACGTAGTCGAGCCGCCGTACATGGCGCCGTAGTAAATGCCGGCAAACATGATGAGCGCGCCGGACGGGTCAACCTTGGTGGTCACCGGCAACAATAATGCGACGGTAACCGCCGGGCCGATACCCGGCAATACGCCGACGGCGGTGCCGAGTGTCACGCCGACAAAACACCACATGAGATTGGTCAGCGTCAACGCAACGCTGAAGCCGGACATCAGGGAATTGAAGATTTCCACGCGGACTCCCCAGGGTCAGATCGGCAAGAGTCCGGCGGGCAGATTCAGGCCCAGTCCGTAATTGAAAAAAGCGTAGGTCATTGCCGCGAGGATTGCTCCGATGCCCGCGTTCTTTAGCCAGCGCGTGCTGCCAAAGCCGCGCGCGGCCATCACGAACATCACGATTCCGGCGATTACAAAACCGGCCGGCACCATCAGCAGACCATTGACGATCATCGCGCCGCTAATCCACGCAAACGCTTTCCAGTTCGTGGGATTGGCTGCGGCAGCCTCTTCATCGACATCCTTGAAGCCGCCGAACCACGCCTCTTTCAGAAGCATCAGACTCAAGAGGATCAATGCGCCCGAAACAATCGCCGGCATCAGCCTCGGCCCGACCTTTGCATAACCCGTGGCTTCGGGAAACTGCAGCGTCCCCACCGCCATCAGTATCCCAAGAATCAGCACCGCGGCAGCGACAACTATCTGTCCGGTTCTCCCTTTACGTGTTTCAGGTGATGCCATGGATTACCCTCCGTGCGGAGTATCTCGCGCCATTTCGTTGTTTTCTTATTGCGCAGAAAATACTGCCCTCATCCAATTGAATGAGGGCAGCACACCACTATTTCTTGAGATTTAACTTGCCGAGAATGTCACCAATACGCTTGTTTTCGTCATCAAGATATTTCTTGAAGTCATCGCCGGCCAGATAGATATCGGTCCAGTCATTCTTGGTAAGCACTTCCTTCCATCCCGGACTTTTCACCGTTTTGTCGATGGCGGCCACCAGGTCTTTCTTTTGCGCGTCCGTGATACCTGGCGCGCCAAACACGCCACGCCAGTTGAACAATTCAACATTGACCCCCTGCTCCTTGATGGTCGGCACGTCGATGCCTGGCACGCGTTTATCCGCCGAAATTCCCAGCGCGCGCAGTTTGCCCGCCTTGATCTGCGCGGCATATTCACCGTAACCGGAAATGGACACCGTCGTGTGGCCGCCAAGGATCGACGCCTGGGCCTCGCCACCACCGGCAAACGGAATGTAATTGACCTTCGCGGGATCAACGCCTACCGCCGCCAGCAGCATGCCTGCCAGGATATGATCGGTACCACCAGCACTTCCGCCTCCCCATGAGACTGATCCCGGATCGGCCTTGGCTTTGTCCATCAGGTCCTTGAGGGTCTTGATCGGCGAATTTGTCGGAACCACCAACACCTCATACTCGCCTGTCAGGCGAGCCAGCGGCGTCACCATACCGAGGTTTACGGCGGACTTGTTCAGAATAATGCCACCGACCATGACCATGCCGCCGACCATGACGGCATTGCCGTCGCCCTTGGATGTATTGACGAATTGAGCAAGGCCGATGGTGCCACCCGCGCCACCTTTGTTGTCGAACTGAATGCTTTTTACCGCGCCGGCTTTCTGCATCGACGCCGCGAGATTGCGGCCTGTCTGGTCCCAGCCGCCGCCCGGATTTGCCGGAATCATGAATTTGAGGCTGTCAAACGCCAACACCGATGTGGCGGCAAATAACGCAGTGGCAATAGCGCCGGTACGGACTATTTTGGAAAAGCTTTTCACAGTGTTCTCCTCGAGTAATGAAATGAAAACGAACCAATAAAACGTATTACCGGAATTTGCGACCGGCATGTCTGCGTTCAAACGAGAGACAAACGCGATCAAATTGTTTTTTCCGAGCGCAAGCGGACAATATCATCCGCATCGTAACCCAACTTTCGTAACCACGCGTCGGTCTGCGCGCCCAGCATGGGTGGCGGCGTCGATGGTTTGGCGCCCTCTCCATTAATCATGAACCCGCCGCGGGAGACATAAGCAGGCTTGCCAAGACCAGGAACTTCAGGCATCGACACCACGAAATCGCGACTTTTCACTTGTTCGTGATCGAGAATTTGCGGCACGGAAAGCACCTGACCGGAGGGAACGCCAGCGTCGTTCAATACCTCTTCCCATTCTGACGCGGACCTCGACTTCAGCGCCGCCTCAATTTGGTATTTCAAAGCAAAGCGATGTTGTTTGCGGGTTTCCCGCACCGCGAAGCGCGCGTCGGTCTTAAGCGCCGGATTGCCAATGACGTCACACAGTGCCTCGAACTGTTTCTGTTCGTTAGCGGCGATATTGAGCAACCCGTTACCGGTCGCGAACGCACCCGATGGCGCGGCGGTCATGTTTTCATTTCCCATGGGAACCGGGACTTTGCCGGTCGCGAGGAAGTTGGATACGACCCAACCCATCGAAGCAAGCGTTGATTCGAGCATGGAAACGTCAATCATGCATCCTTCACCCGTTCGGGCTTTCCCGGCGAGCGCGGCGGCGATCGCAAACGCAGCCGCCATGCCGCCGATGGTATCGCATACCGGAAATCCGGCGCGTAGCGGCGCGGTATCGGCATCGCCCGTCACACTCATCAACCCGGACAATCCCTGAATGATCTGATCGTACGCAGGGCGGCCTGACCACGGGCCATCCTGACCAAATCCGGAAATCGCGCAGTAAACCAGGCCGGGATTGGATTTCTTCAGCACGTCATAATCCAGGCCAAGCCGTTTCATTACACCCGGGCGAAAATTTTCGACCAGCACGTCAGCGTCGGCGACCATTTTTTTCAGGATCGCTTTACCTTCGGCATGTTTCAGGTTGAGCGTGATCGACTGCTTTCCGGCATTGACTGCCAGGAACGAGGTACCCATCAGCCTGGATGCAGCCTCCGGATCGGCGCCGAGCTTGCGTGCCAGATCGCCGCCCTGCGGTGACTCGATCTTGATCACTTCGGCGCCCATCAATGCCAACTGATATGCGCAAAATGGCCCTGCCAGTACATTACTCAGGTCGAGCACGCGAAAATTTTTCAGCGGAAGCGTCATATTTCTTGACACTTTATCGATCGCGCACAAGATGTCAACAAACTAGAATTCAATTCTGGCTGATCGCCTTCCAGATTCGCTCCCAGGGACCCTCAATGAATGCAAAAAACTCGAACGACCGTGAACTCGCCACCAACTACTGGCGAACCGACATCATTGACATCACCCCCGGTGTCATTCGCGTACGCGGCTACCCGATCGAGCAACTCATTGGCGAGATCAGTTTTCCACAAATGATCTGGCTGATGCTGCGCGGCGAATTACCAACCGCCGGACAAACATCGTTGCTGGATGCAGCACTGGTGGCCTCGGTGGATCATGGCCCACAGGCGCCTTCGATCGCGATCGCGCGCATGGCCGTCAGTTGCGGCCTGCCCTTGAACGGCGCCATGGCTTCGGCGATCAATACACTCGATGATGTGCATGGCGGTGCAGGCCAACAGGCGGTGGAACTGTTTCATGCCATCGATGATTTGCAGTCCGAAATGCCGCTGGCGGAAGCCATTGCCAGCCAGCTCGATAATTTCATTGCCGCGCACGGCAAGTTCATTCCAGGGTTCGGCCACCGCTTTCATCCGACGGATCCGCGCGCACTGCGTCTGCTGGCGCTGGTCGACAACGCGGCGGCAGCGGGAACCGTCGATGGCCGGTTCGCACACATCGCACGTGGCATCGAAAAGGAGCTCAAGACGCGCAAAGGGAAAGCAATTCCCATGAACATCGACGGCGCCAGCGCCGTAATTTACGCGGAGTTGGGATTCGCGCCACCGCTCGCGCGCGGCATCTTTTGCCTCTCGCGAGCCGTGGGAATTCTTTCACATGCCTGGGAGCAAAGTGGCCGGTCCGAGCGCAACAAGGGGCCAATGCCGCGGGAAATACCGTATCGGTATTCCGGTCAGGCGCCGCGCGATTTGCCGACGCAAGAAAACGCAAGATCGCCTGAATAGAAAAGTCCCCGCATATCATTGCGACACCATCCCGGGAATGACGTAACGCGACCAATTGATTTTCCGTTCGCCGCAAGTCCATCGCCACCATTGGGTGGCGTTCTGACTGATTGGCGAACCCAAGTCGACTTGAATTGGCAACGCTTCCATTTAGGGTGTCAGCATGCCTCCGCTCGCAAACGCACGAAATCAACGCCGGGTTCAAACTTGAGCCCGCGATGCTGTGTACATTCATTTAAAAACAAACAGTTACCGCGAATTATCAGCAACTTCGCACCAATGCGGCAAATGCGGCGTTCGCCGTAAACACGGCGCGAGTGGGTGTTCCTGTCCGTGGCCAATTTGTGCTTTACATCTGAAATGAAAACGTTTACATTTCCAAAATGTAAACGTTTAACTGCCCCGGAGTGGGCGGCAACGAGGAGGCAATTGAAAACGATCACGATGAAGGACGTTGCTCGCGAAGCGCAGGTTTCTCTCGCGACCGTATCCCGTGCATTCAATGGTGGCGACAACGTCACCGAGGCAACGCGCGAACGCATTCTGGGCGTCGCGCAAAAGCTTCGCTTTATTCCGCATAGCGGCGCGCGCAGCCTGATCACGCGCAAATCAGAAACGATCGGCGTGCTGCTGCCCGACCTGTTTGGTGAATTCTTTTCTGAAATCATTCGCGGCATCGACCACGCCGCCCGCGCACGCAAGCTGCATTTGCTCGTGTCGAGTTCACATGGCGATTCCATTGAAGCGGCCGCCGCGATTCGTGCCATGCGGGGACGTGTCGATGGACTGCTCATCATGTCGCCGCACGTCAGCACGTCGTTTCTTGCGGAGAATCTTCCGGATAACTTGCCAATCGTGCTGATGAACACGCACGTCGAGGGCGAGACCTATTCCTCACTCAATGTCGATAACTATGGCGGTGCATATGCCATGGTTCGACACCTGTGTGAACGCGGACATCGCCAGATCGCGCTTATCTCGGGCGGCGAAAACAATTTTGACGCCCAGGAACGTCTGCGTGGATATCGTGATGCCATGGCGGCTCTATTGCCGGGCAGCCGGGAGATCGTCGTCCGTGGTGATTTTTCCGAGGAATCAGGCTACCGGGCCGGGCAACAACTGCTTGCCCTCAAGACCAGACCTGCCGCTATCTTCGCATCCAACGACATGATGGCGATCGGCTGCCTGTTCGCGCTGAATGAGGCGGGCCTGCAAGTACCGCGGGACATTGCGCTTGCGGGATTTGACGATATCCCCATCGCGCGATTTGTGACCCCTCCGCTGACCACCGTGCGTGTGCGTATCGCTGACCTGGGCGAGCGCGCGCTGGAGCGGCTGGCGCTGATCATCGATAGCGCCGAACCTGTACGAAATTCAATGCAGACCATCAATCCCGAACTCGTGATTCGCAATTCCTGCGGCACCACAAGTGCTTCGTGACTTGCTGTCACAAAAATCGTTGCCTAACAACCGTTCTCACCGAGGAGACACACATGAAAAATAGAAAGACACATCCCGCAGGCCGCCTGACGACAATGGCGGGGCTTGTTGCCGTGGCGCTCATGATTTCATCACCCGCGCATGCACAACTAAGCACAGCAACGGTCAAGGGGCAAATCACCATTAGCGGCGCACCGGCCAAGGCATCCCAGGTAACCGCGACCAACAAGGCAAGCGGCTACACGTATAAAGCGACGTCCGGTCCGGACGGTAGCTACGTGTTGACTGGCCTGGCGCCCGGCACCTATGACATTACTGTCGCCGGCAAGAGTCAGACCATTACGCTGAGTGTCGGCGAGACGGCGGCGGTGGACCTCGCACTCACAAGTTCGAGCAGTACCGCAACCATGGATACCATCGTGGTAACAAGTTCCGCACTACGTGCCGACGTCAAAACATCGGAAGTCGGCACCAATGTCTCACGCACCCAGATTGAGAATCTGCCGCAAGTCACGCGGAATTTCCTGTCGTTTGCGGATTTGGCGCCTGGTGTGCGTTTCGACGTTTCCCAGAATACGGGCCAGGTCAAGATACAGAGCGGCGCGCAAAACCAGGACAACGTCAATGTGTTCATCGACGGGGTCAGCCAGAAAAACTACGTGTTGCGTGGTGGCGTTGCCGGCATGGACTCGACCCGCGGCAATCCGTTTCCCCAATCGGCGGTCGCGGAATACAAGATCGTTTCGCAAAACTACAAGGCGGAGTTCGACCAAGTCAGCAGTGTGGCAATCTCCGCGGTGACCAAGTCGGGCACCAACGAATTTCACGGCGATGTGTTCTGGGATCGCACGAGCGACAGCATGACGGCGAAAGATCCCTTCCAGAAAAAGGCCGAAGCACAGGGCATTCCTCGACCAGCATTTCATCAAGATCAGTTTGGATTCACCTTGGGCGGACCAATCTCGGTGGATCGCGCGCATTTCTTCATGGCGTATGAGGGCAAGGACATTGTCCAGCCCCGTCAGGTGGTATTGCAAAACGCGAATCTGCTTCCAGCAGGCGGAATCGTGCCGTCATTGAGGGCGCAAGAGGGCAATCAGGATGCAACTTTCAAGGAGCATCTCTGGCTGGGCAAAATTGACGCGCAGCTCAATCAGGGCCAACGGGTCGAATTATCCGCACGCGTCCGGCGCGAGAACGACTACGTTCCGGAAGACGCACTTTTGAGTATTGCGGAAAACTCCAAGGACCGTCGCAATGACGAGACCCGTGTCGATTTCAAGCACGAATGGAGCATGGACTCTTGGCTCAATGAAGCGCGTATCGGCTACTCGGATACAGTCTTCAATCCGCATGCAAAATCCAACACGCCGCAAATCCGCTACCTCATCTCGCCGTCGAACTCGGCCAATAATACGAAGGATGTGCTGCAAGTCGGGGGATCACCCGACGCGCAAACTCGCGGCCAAAATGGCGTACTTTTTCAGGATGACCTTACGTTCACCGGAATGCTGGGGCACACGATGAAGTTTGGCGCCAAGGTCAACCTTATGACTTTCGACCTGTCTGGCACGGCAAAAAGTGTTCCCATATATAAGGCGCTCATCGACAATGTCACCGGCGCTACCACGATCATTGAAACGCAAAACGCAATCACGCCCGCCTCAGTCAGTATCAAGGACAAGCAATTCGGAATTTATTTTCAGGACGATTGGCAGATCAGCCGCCAACTCGAGCTGAATCTGGGGATACGCTGGGACTATGAGACGAACATGCTCAATGAAGGGTATGCCACGCCTGCAGATCGCGTAACTGCCCTTCGGGCGCTCGACGCGGAACGCTATGGAATCGCCCCTCCGCCGGGACAAACCTATGCCCAGTCACTGGCCAAGGGCGGCATCAATATCAACGACTACATCAGTAACGGATCCAGTCGCAAGGACTTCAAAGGTGCGCTCCAGCCGCGCCTGGGTTTCTCCTATGACGTGTTTGGCGATCGCAACTCCGTGGTGTATGGCGGTTACGGCCGTGCGTACGATCGAACCATGGACAATCACGCGCTGGACGAGAAACAGAAGAACGAACAGCCCAACGGCGAAATCTGGCTGATCAAGAACGATCACAAAATGGCCTACACCGATCAATTCAGCCTCGGACTGCGTCAAGGGCTGGGAATCTGGAACGGTGAAGTCGGCTATAACTATTCGTATAGCCACAACCAGTTCAACTGGTACGGCGGCAATCGCGACGCGAACGGTGGATTCGCCAACCAAAGTCCGATCGATCCGCTGTGGGGTGGACCGGTCGGCTATGGCACACTCATTCTCGGTGACTTCATTTCCCAGGCCAAGACCGAATCGTTGTTCCTCAAAGCCGACAAGCCTTATTCAAAAGTTTCCGGCTGGGGCCTGACGGCGGTATTCACACTCAGCGAAGGCAAGACCACCAACCGGCAGTGGACCAATGACATCTTCAATTGGACCTACGGCAAATCGACTGCGGGCTGGAATCCGTCAGTCGATGTCGAGCGTAGCCGGCTGGTTGTTGCGGGCTTGACGGATCGGTTGATACCCTGGGGCGTAATGCTATCCGGCAAAGCGTCCTTTGGTTCCGGGCTGCCGTACCAGATCACCGATTGCTCGCGCGGCTGGGACAAGTGTGTGTATCAAAAAGGCGAAAGCAGCAACTTCAAGCAATTTGATCTTGGACTGGCGAAGGACTTTGACATCTACAAACACAAACTCACTTTGCGGCTCGATGTCCTGAACCTGTTCGATACCATCAATTATGGCGGTCGCGATGGCTGGGCCGGCGGTCCGGGGAATTCGCAGAACCAGTACGGTGGCGACAATCCGAATGTGGGTACGCCAAACGGCATGTCCGGACCAATGCGCACGTACAAGCTGTCTTTCCGCGCGAGCTTCTGACCAGACCTGGCCTTGGGAATTGGACGACGGAGACTTCGGTTACCCGCATTCGATTCCGCTTCAAATTGGGAAAAGCATCGTGCCATGAAGACCAGTTTCTGGCGGTGCAAGCGATGTAATCAGATTAAAGGGTCTCCCGTGTCGGCCGCTCCGTATCATATGTAGGAGCGGCCGTTTTTTTGACGACCTTCAGTAGAATTCAATCAAATGAACGCATCGAGAAAATTTTTTGCATCCGTACTCCTGCTGGCTGCGGCTTTTGTATCCGGCTGTGCCACCAGTGATCGACTCGACAGGCACGAACAATCCCGGCCTATCGTCCAGCACGACGGTGCAGCTGATGCGCTCATCGCGGATATCCAGCGACGCACTTTCAATTTTTTCTGGGAAACCACCAATCCACAAAATGGACTGGTGCATGATCGATTCCCGACACCCGCATTTGCCAGTGTCGCCGCGGTCGGCTTCGGGCTCACCGCCTATCCCATCGGTGTGGAGCGGGGCTATGTTACTCGCGAGCAGGCGCGCAAACGCGTATTGACAACGCTGCGTTTCTTTCACGAGGCGCCGCAGGGAACGGCGGCGAGTGGCATGACCGGTTACAAGGGATTCTTCTACCATTTTGTCGATATGAAATCGGGTGCGCGCTTTGAAACGGTGGAGCTATCAACCATCGATACGGCGTTGTTTGTGGCGGGGGCATTGTTTTGTCAGAGCTACTTTGACGGTACCCACGCCGACGAAGTGGAAATCCGCGATCTCGCCGACCGGATTTATCGCCGGATCGACTGGCAATGGGCGCAGCCGAATGCGCCCGCGATCACTCACGGCTGGAAACCGGAGACCGGTTTTCTTGTCCCCGACTATCGCGGGTATAACGAGGCGATGATTGTCTATCTGCTCGCGCTCGGTTCGCCTACGTTTCCGGTCAAGGATGATGCGTGGAAAGAGTGGACCAGGCCCTACGACAAAACCTGGAAGAAATATTTCGGCCAGGAACATCTTGGATTCCCGCCTTTATTCGGTCATCAATACACGCACACATGGATCGATTTCCGCAACATCCAGGACGCGTATATGAAAGCGCGCGGCATGGACTATTTTGAAAACACGCGGCGCGCGACCTACGCGCAACAGGCCTACGCGATGGCCAATCCTCTCGGATGGAAAGGCTACGGCGAGAACCTGTGGGGAGTCTCGGCCAGCGATGGCCCGGTCGATGCGGTACTCGACTACCGTGGTCGCCGTATTCCCTTTCACACTTATGCCGGGCGCGGCATGGGGGGAATCGAAACTTATGATGACGGCACCATCGCGCCAACCGCCGCCATTTCATCGCTGCCGTTCGCACCCGAAATCGTCATCCCGGCCATTCAGGAAATGCACACGCATTATGGGACGCATATCTATTCCACCTACGGCTTTCTGGATTCGTTTAATCCGAGCTTTCAATTCAACGTGCCGCTCGGCCAGGGGAAGCGAATTCCCGGTGGCGGCTGGGTCGCCGGAGACTATCTCGGCATTGATCAGGGTCCGATCCTAGCCATGATCGAAAATTATCGAAGCGAGCTGGTCTGGCGCACCATGCGCAAGAATCCCTACATCCGCCGCGGACTTGAGCGCGCCGGTTTCACAGGCGGCTGGCTGTCTTCCGGACCCTGAAAACTCGATCGTGCCGATGCCAAGTGCCTTTCTCGTCCGCAACCTGAAACTCCTCGCGGTTACCGGATTTCTTGCGTGCGTTGGCGGGTGCAATAATTCCGCATCCGATATCACAACCGTGAAATTTTGGGCGATGGGACGCGAAGGTGAAGTGGTATCTGAACTGCTGCCCGAATTCGAGCGGACGCATCCCGGAATCAAGGTAGTCGTGCAGCAACTTCCATGGACCGCCGCGCACGAAAAATTGCTGACGGCTTTCGCGGGAAATGCCATGCCGGATATTTTCCAACTCGGCAACACCTGGATACCGGAATTCGTCGCGCTCAATGCACTGGAATCGCTTGAAGCATTTGCCCACTCATCCACCACTATCGACAGCAAGGATTACTTCGAGGGAATCTGGGATACCAACGTCGTCGGTGGCCAACTCTATGGGGTTCCCTGGTACGTCGATACACGACTGTTGTTTTACAATCGCGACCTGCTTAAACAAGCCGGTTTTGCCGCACCGCCAAAAACGTGGGACGAATGGTCGCGCATGAACGCGGGGCTCAAGGCGCTTGTAGGGTCTGACCGGTTTTCGGTGCTGCTTCCCTTGAATGAATTTGAACCTTTGCTGGCGCTGGCCTTGCAGCACGACGAGCCTCTGTTGCGGGACGGTGGACGCTGGGGCAATTTTCGCAGCGCCAGTTTTCGCCGCACGCTTGCCTATTACCGCGATACGTTCAAGAACAAATGGGCGCCGCCGATGACCAACAGCGAAATCTCGAATGTGTGGGCAGAATTCGGCCGTGGCTACTTTTCGTTTTACATTTCCGGGCCCTGGAATATCGGCGAATTCAAGCGCCGCCTCCCGGCCGATCAGCAATCGATCTGGATGACCGCTTCCTTGCCCGGACCGGATGGCCCGGGCGCGTCGATTGCCGGGGGAGCGAGCCTGGTGGTATTTCGGTCGTCAAAGCACAAGGCGCAAGCAATGCAATTGATCGAGTATCTTTCCACGCCGGCGGTGCAAGAGCGATTCCATGCGCTAACCGGCAATCTTCCGCCGCGTCGCGCGACGTGGCGATACGAAAGCCTTGATCGTGATATCTACGCAAAGGCTTTCCGGGAACAACTGGAGCGCGCCCGCGCGACCCCCAAGGTGCCGGAGTGGGAACGAATCGCCACGGAAATGCGGCTGGTTACCGAGCGGGTGATCCACGGGGATATCGACATTGATCAAGCTGTGTACGAACTGGATGCACGCACCGATCGAATTCTCGAAAAGCGCCGCTGGATGCTTGATCGCGGGACGATCAAATGAAGACGGGTGCCGCTCCCTGGTTTTTTGTCGGCCCGGCGCTGGTGCTTATCGGCGTTTTCTTCTTTGGGCCAGTGTTGGCGGCGCTGGTGATGAGTCTCACCGATTTCGACCTCTACGCGCTCGCTGACCTCGGCAATATGCGATTCGTGGGCTTCGCCAATTATTGGCAACTATTACAAACACCGCTTTTCTGGCAAGCCCTTGGCAATACGGTTTACTTTGTGGTGCTGGGCGTTCCCTTGTCGATTGCCGCCTCACTTTGCGCGGCACTTCTTGTCAATTCCAAGCTGGCCCGCTTCAAGTCGTTCCATCGCACGGCGATGTTCGCGCCAGTGGTCACGACGCTGGTTGCCGTGGCCCTGATCTGGCGCTACCTGCTGCACACCCGCTATGGAATGATCAACTACGCGCTGGTCAGCCTGGGTTTTTCTCCTGTCGACTGGCTGGGCGATCCGCATTGGTCCATGCCGGCCATCGTCATTTTTTCGGTGTGGAAGAACTTTGGTTACAACATGATCATCTTCATTGCCGCGCTGCAAAGTGTGCCCGAGGATTTGTACGAGGCGGCACGCATCGACGGCGCATCGGTCTGGCAGCAATTCCGCTATATAACACTTTCAATGCTCGGGCCGACGGTGTTGATGGTCAGCATACTTACCATGGCGGGCTATTTTCAACTGTTTGCGGAGCCCTACGTGATGACACAGGGCGGCCCGGTGCAGAGTACCGTCAGTGTGCTTTATTTCATGTATGAAGAAGGCTTCAAGTGGTGGAATCTCGGCACCGCATCCGCCGTCGCCTTTATCCTGTTCGTGTTGATGTTTGCCATTACGCTCGTACAACTGCAAGTCGCGCGCCGATGGGGGCAGGCATGACGAAAAGATCGTGGGCGTGGCTGATCAATGCCCTGTTAATTGCCGTTTCGCTGCTTACGCTGATTCCGCTGTTGTGGATGTTATCGGTCTCGTTCATGACGCCCGGTGAATCGAGCGCATTTCCCCCGCCGTTGTTGCCGGGTCGTCCGACGTGGCACAACTACATTGCGCTGTTTTCCCAGGCAGGAATCGGCCGCTATCTGGCGAATAGCGCATTGGTTGCCAGCGTTGCGACGATGCTATCGCTATGTTTTAACGTGTCAGCCGGCTATGCGTTCGCCAAATTGCGGTTTGCGGGTCGGGACCGGATATTTCGTTTTCTGCTCGGGGCGCTGGTGATTCCCTCGCAGGTAGCGATGATGCCGCTATTTCTGCTACTGAAGAATCTGGGGTTGGTGAATACCTACGGCGGCGTCATCGTCCCGGCGATGGCGGGAATCTTCGGAATATTCTTGGTTCGTCAATACGCGCTGAGTATTCCGGACGAACTCCTCGAGGCCGCGCGTATGGATGGCGCCAGCGAATTTCGCATCTTCGGCGTGATTGTGCTGCCCGCGCTCAAACCCATCATCGTTACGCTGGCCATCTTTACGTTCCTGGGTACGTGGAACGATTTCATGTGGCCCTTGATCGTCTTAACCGACAAGGAGTTTTACACCCTGCCCATCGCCCTCGCGTCCCTCTCGCGCGAACATGTGCAGGACAACGAGATGATGATGGCAGGATCGGTGCTGACGATTTTGCCGGTGCTGTTGTTGTTCGTGGCATTGCAGCGTCAATATATTCAGGGGCTGTTGCTTGGCAGCGTTAAAGGCTAGTGAATGCGCGATGCCGAGGAGGACGCATGAACATCGTGGCGGCCATTCAGCGATTCAATGATTGCCTAGACCAATATGAAACCCAAGCACTGGCGCGGCTTTCCGGACACAAATGGCTGGCGAGGCTCGTCAGTGCTAGACTTTTCAAGCGAAATATCCACTTGATTCGGCCAACAATCAAAGAACTAAAAGCCCTTCTGCCTCGGGAGAAGGGTTGGGATGAGGGGTCGACGGTGGCGGGAGAACAATTCTCTTACGCGCGGCCCGCTTCCCCGCAAGCGGTAACGCTGAGGATCCTGGCCAGAATCGCGTCAGTTGTCGTATCGCTTGGATTGTCCGTTGCCGCGTTCGCCGCGGATTTCTTGCCAAACAACCACGCGAAACTTTTGGATGGTTTTGACGACATCGCCGCCTGGCAGGCCATGGCTTCCGACAACGTGAGTGCCACATCGCATTCTGTCGACGGTGTCACCGGACGCGGCATGCGGCTCGATTTTGATTTCAATGGCGCATCGGGCTATGCGTTTATCCGGCGCCAATTGCCGCTGGTCCTGCCCGATAACTACGAAATTTCGTTCTACGTGCGCGCGGATGCGCCGATAAATAATTTCGAATTCAAACTGGTCGATGCCAGCGGCGACAATGTGTGGTGGTTCAATCGCCCCAACTTTGAATTCCCACGCGAGTGGCAGCGGATCCGCATCAAGAAGCGGCATATCGCCTTCGCATGGGGACCAATTCGCGACAAGACGCTGAAGACGTCGGAGCGCATCGAGTTTGTTATCAGCGCCGGTCGCGGCGGTGGTCGGGGATCGATATATTTTGACGAACTCACGATACGTGAACTTCCGCCTGATCCCGTCGTGTTCCCGACGCCCGTCCTGACCGCGACATCGTCCGAGGCCGGCTACCCGCCCGGTCAGGCATTCGACGGTTCCCGATCGACAGTTTGGCGAAGCACGCGTCAGCCTCTTCGCAAACGCAAGCGCTGACCATCGATTTGGGCATGACGCGAGAATTCGGTGGGCTGATTCTTCGATGGGTCGCGGGGCAGTTTGCGTCACGCTACGACATCGAATTCTCGGACGATGGGACTCAGTGGCGGACCGCGCGACAAGTGGTGGACGGCAATGGCGGCAGTGATCCGTTGATGCTGCCGGAATCGGAGGCCCGCTTTGTGCGCATCAGATTGCTGGAGGGCCCGGGACAATTCTATGCATTGACGGAAGTGGAGTTGAAAGACCTGGCATTCGCAAAGTCGCCCAACGCGTTTATTGAGGCCCTCGCGGGCGTGGCTGCTCGCGGCCAGTACCCGCGTGGTTTTTCCGGCGAGCAGGCGTATTGGACGGTAGTCGGAATAGATGGCGGCCATGTGAGCGGCCTCATGGGGGAGGATGGCGGCATCGAGCTGGCCCCCGGTAGCGCCTCCATTGAGCCGTTCGTGATTGAAAGCGACGGCAAGCAAAGACGCATCATTACGTGGGCCGATATCGACGTGCGGCAGTCGCTGGTCGACGATTACCTGCCGGTTCCGGTTGTAACGTGGAAGCATGCCAATTGGGAATTGCGGATCACGGCGTTTGCCGCCGGCGCCCGCGGGCAATCGCAACTTGCCGCGAAATACGAATTGCGCAATCTCACGCCGCAAAATCTCGCACTCGAACTCGTGCTCGCGGCGCGGCCATTTCAGGTCAATCCGCCTGCACAGTTCCTGAATACGCCAGGCGGAGTCAGTCCTATTCAAAACCTCGCGTGGAATGCGGCGCGTCAGCAATTGTCAATTGATCGGCGGCATGACGTTGTCTTTCTTTCGAAACCTTCGCGGATCCGGCTCTCGACGTTCGATAGCGGCTCGGACATTGCGTCCCTATTGGCGGCAAATACAGCCGCTACATCGGCAATTCACGATCCTGTCGGCTTGGCTGCTGGCGTTGTGAGTTATCGGTTAACGCTTCCACCACACGGCAAACAAACAATCGGCTGGACTACCGCGCTTGACGGAAACGCGAAATTGGAAAGGCCGCCCGGCAAGACTTCGTATCGCTGGCTGAATGCCATGCAGGCCCGCTCGGAGAATGACTGGCGTACGAAGCTGAATCAGTTTTCGATCAAAGTGCCGCCGTCCGCACAGCACATTGTAGATACGCTGCGATCATCGCTGGCGCACATGCTGATTCTCCGCGACGGCGCGATACTTCGCCCCGGTACGCGCTCCTATGCGCGCTCGTGGATTCGCGACGGCGCAATGATGGCCGAGGGCCTTCTGCGGTTGGGACAGAGTGGCGTCGCAAGCGATTATTTGCGCTGGTTTGCGCCCTACCAGTTCGCGAGCGGCAAGGTGCCGTGTTGCGTTGATACGCGAGGCGCTGACCCGGTGACCGAAAACGATAGTCACGGCCAGCTGATATTTCTGATTGCCGAAACATTTCGTTATACGCGCGATCGCAAACTGCTTGAAGCCATGTGGCCACGCGTGGAGGCGGCTATTCGCCATATCGAAATGCTGCGTCAATCCGAACGCCGACCGCAAAACCAGACGCCTGAGCGCAAGGCTTTGTATGGCCTGTTGCCGGAGTCGATCAGCCACGAGGGTTACTCGGAAAAGCCCATGCATTCCTATTGGGACGACTTCTGGGGATTGGTCGGCTACAAGTCGGCCGTTGATATGGCGGCCGTCCTGGGACGCAAAGAAGAGGCCAAGCAATGGACTATTCAAGCTGACGAGTTCAGAGCCGATTTGATTGCGTCGATACGCGAAACCGCGCGCACACATCGGGTGAACTACATTTCCGGTGCAGCGGAGCTCGGCGACTTCGACGCGACGTCGACCACCATTGCGCTTGCGCCGGGAGGCGAACAAGGCCGCCTCCCGCCTGAGTTATTGCTGGGGACGTTTGAACGCTACTGGAAGGAATTTTCGGATCGCCGTCACGGGCGGCGGAACTGGGACGATTACACGCCGTACGAGCTGCGCACTGTCGGTTCATTCATACGCCTCGGATGGCGCGAGCGTGCGCATGAGTTGCTGGCGTACTTCTTCGCGGACAGGCGACCGCTTGCCTGGAATCAATGGGCCGAAGTCGTCGGACGCGAGATGCGCAAGCCGCGATTCGTCGGCGATATTCCGCATGGCTGGATCTCTTCCGACTATATTCGCTCGGCATTGGACCTGTTTGCCTACGAACGTCAGTCCGATCGCGCGATGGTGCTCGGCGCCGGCATTTCCGCGGACTGGCTCGCGCAGGGCGACGTCGCGGTCAGCGGCATTCGGACGCCGTATGGTCCATTGGCATACAAAGTTGTCCGGCAAGGAAAACGAATTGTCTTTGATCTGGATGGCGGCTCAGGCAAGCCGCCTGGCGGCTGGATCATTGCGCTGCCGCCGATGCATACCGCAAACGATTCACCGCGCGTATTCCTGAACGGCAAACAGATTGAATCGAAGGTTGGAGAAATTACCGTTCGGAGTGCTCCCGCGCGCGTCGTCGTTGACTATGCGCGGTAACGCCGCCCGGCGTATGTGACAAGCTACGTCGTCCGAGCACGCGGAAATGATTTGCCGCGCTGATCGAACAGGTGACAATGCTGTTCAGGAAACGACAGCGTTGCCTGGTCCCCATTTCGGAGTCGGAATTCCGGACCAGCGCGCACCGTCAACCCGTCGGCCGCACCGGACGCCTCCAGATAGACGATGGTGGAATCTCCCATCGGCTCGAGCAGCGTCGTTCTCGCATGAACAATATTGGTTTCGCCCGCCGGCAATGCGGCGTGCTCTGGACGAATGCCAAGCGTGACTTTGTCCCCTGCCCCGGCGCTTCGCGTATCGATGTTGACGCGAATGGTTTCGCCGCCGGCCAATCGAATCTCACTCGATTCTCCCGCGGTAGAAACCACGGCTTCAAGGAAGTTCATCCTGGGCGAACCGATAAATCCGGCGACGAAGATGTTCGCGGGGTGATGATAGAGCTCCAGCGGCGAGCCGACCTGTTCAATTACCCCTTGCGAAAGTACGACAATGCGGTCAGCGAGCGTGATCGCCTCGATCTGGTCGTGCGTCACGTAGACCATCGTCGTTTTGAGTTCGTCGTGCAATCTTGAAAACTCAATCCGCATCTTTGACCTAAGCGCGGCATCCAGATTGGAAAGGGGTTCGTCGAACAGGAAGACCCGCGGCTTCCTGGTGATCGCGCGACCAATTGCAACGCGCTGGCGTTGTCCCCCGGAAAGCGCTTTGGGCTTCCGGTCCAGCAAATGGTCAATGTGCAGCGTCTTCGCCGCTTGCATCACGGCGGCGTCGATTTCTTCCTTGGATTTGTTCGCAAGCTTCAGCCCGAACGCCATGTTTTCGTATAGCGTCATGTTCGGGTAGAGCGCATACGATTGAAACACCATCGCAATGCCGCGCTTGGACGAAGGCACGTCGTTCATCCGCGCACCGTCGATAAGAATGTCACCCGCGTTGACGTCCTCGAGTCCCGCAATCATTCGCAGCAACGTCGATTTGCCGCAACCCGATGGGCCGACAAAAACCACAAACTCGCCGTCCTCGATTTTGAGATCCACATTGCCGATGACATTCACGTCCCCGAACGACTTGCGGATGCCGCGAAGTTCAACGGTCGCCATGGTCAGGCCGGGCAGGATTCCAGCGCAATGGCAACTTGGCCAACAAGTGGATCCGCTTGCGACAAGCGATGTTCCTCCTTGGGTGTCGTCGCCGTCACGCGTTGCTCAATGTAGCCGGTCCGGACTTGCGGAGCCGGCTGCCGGCGCCCATTAGCACAATGAAAGTCGCGCTGAATGTAATCCAAATCACCTCGCCACCCTGCGACATTGCGACGACTTGTACTGCCAACGAGACGATAGCGAACGCAACTGCGAGCATTGCCAACACCCTCACCAACGTTGGTCTCGTCATTTCGATGTTCCTAGGAGCGACGAACCCAACGGCGCGGGCCTCTCCAGAATCTTGCCGTTGCTGGAAATTACCTGGGCATAGAAGCGCGCGCTGTCTTTCGGCGTGCGCGCCTGCGTTTGAAAATTGACGTGCACGATGCCAAAGCGTTTTGAAAACCCCAGCGACCATTCAAGGTTATCAAGGAACGACCAGACGTAATAACCGCGCAGGTCAACGCCTTGCTCGCGCGCCGCATGAATTGCGCGAATGTGCTTGTGCAAATAATCGATGCGAAGCGGGTCCACCACGCGACCGTCTTGCGCCTCGGGTGGATCGAAAAATGCAGCGCCATTTTCGGTCACGTACATCGGGATATTGCCGTATTGCTCCTTGACCCAGACGAGCGTGTCCGTCAGCCCTTGCGCATAAACTTCCCAGCCGGTTTCAGTATAAGTTGCCTGCGGTTGCCGGACCGCGGCGACGCGAACCGGCCACTGGTTCGGATCGTCGCGCGACACGTTTCGCGTGTAGTAATTGATCCCGAGGAAATCGATAGGCTGCCGGATCAATGCCATGTCCGAGTCGGGCCATTCCGGCCAGGCATCACCGAAAATCTCTTTCATTTCCGCCGGATAGGTTCCAAGAAAAACAGGGTCAAGATACTGGCGGTTCATGTACGCTTCTGCGCGACCGCGTGCCGCCAGGTCGCTCGCACTGGATGACGCGGCGTATTTCGGTTCGAGATTTACCACCAGCCCGATGCGATTTTTTCCCTCGGCGCGATATGCCTTGACCGCGGCACCGTGTGCACGCAGCAGATTGTGGGAGGCAATTGGCGCTTCGTACAGGTTTCGGTGCCCAGGTGCGAGCGCGCCATGCAGATACCCTCCGTCGGTAACCACCCACGGTTCATTCAGCGTGGCCCACATTTTCACGCGCCCATCAAGCTTGCGGAACATCACTGCTGCATAGTCCGCGAACCAGCTCGCGCTATCCCGATTGAGCCATCCGCCAAGGTCATCCAGCGCCGCGGGAAGGTCCCAATGGAAGAGCGTTGCATTGGGCTCGATGCCGTTTTCAAGCAAAGTGTCGACAAGCCGCTCGTAAAAATCCAGCCCGGCATGGTTAATCGGGCCCTTGCCCTGCGGCAGAATGCGACTCCATGAAATGCTGAAGCGATAGGACTTCAGGCCAAGTGACTTCATCAATGCAATATCTTCGGCATATCGACGGTAATGGTCACATGCAATATCGCCGGTTTCGCGAACTTTGAAAAAACCCGATCCATCCGAGGCACGCACCAATTCGGGCGTGTTCAGAAATCGTTGCCAGATGCTCGGCCCGGCGCCGTCCGCCAGTGGCGATCCTTCAATTTGATACGCAGAGGTCGCACTTCCCCACAGGAAGTCGGCCGGAAACTCGATTGGTGAACTCATCTCTTGGATTTGTCGGCAATTGAATCAAGAATGAAAACGTTTACATTATAGGGAAAGCCTGCGCGAATAGTGCAATTTGAGTCGTACCTATCCACCGCTTGACTGATCAAAGACCACCGTCGCCCTGGTCGCAACCGGGAATATCGACCGGTCGCGCAACGGCGTTTGCCGCCGCGTTATTCCAGCGCTTATACTGTACACTTCTATGCACATAATAAGCAACATAGGAGACCACAATGGCAATTTCCACAAGTGACGTGATCCCGCTATCACATGCTCGCGCCAATTTTTCGGAACTGGCGGAGGAGGTCAAGGCGGGGGCCGAGAAGATCGTTACCAAGAACGGTGAAAGCTATATTGCGCTGATCGACTCAAGCCGATTGGACTACTACCACCAGTTGGAGCGAGAGCGCATTCACTTGCTGTTGATCGACGAGGCTTCCAGGGGGCTGGAAGACGTTGCTGCTGGCCGGGTAAAAGACGCTCGCGGCGCGATTCAGTCAATCAAGCGTCGACGTAGCGCCTGAGCCCCTGGAGGTAGCGGAACTGTGGCAAAAAGGCTTATCGTAAAACTCGCCGCCAACTTTGAGCGCAATCTTGCCGACATCGAGCAATTTCTGTCCGATACCGAGTTGCCTAAAGCCTATGATGCTTTACTGGATGAACTGCTAGACACCGTGATTCCAAATCTCGAACGGTTTCCCGGCATGGGTCAACCTTTCCTAAGCAGAATGGTCGGCTCGGTGGAGACCACGAACGCGCTGGCGGCATTGCGCACAAAGCTGTCAGCGCTGACACCTGACCGTGACGGTTTGCATGAATACATCATGGATCACTATTTGGTGCTGTACGCACAGATCGGCGGGAACATTTATCTGCTGTCAATCAAGCATCATAGGCAGCTTACTTTCGATTTTGAGGCGCATTGGGGTACTGGGTCGTCGATGACATAGCTCGAAAATAGAGCACGCTTGCGCGAGATCCGGCCGCACGTTCTAACCGCTGCAAAAGCCGCTGAAAAATTGACACAAGAATGGCAACGCGATGAAGCGGCGAAGCTTCTTGTAAGAAAGGGGCCCCCACGTCCGTTTCACGCATGGCAAGCAGGGAACTTCGTTTACGACGGCCAACTGCTCCCAACATCGAACCATGCAGTCCCGCTGAGAGTCAGTTTGCTTGGATAAGAGCGTGCCCTCCGATTGCTGCAGGCGGTCATCAATGCGGCCGAGGATCGCGGCATGGTGGCAACGTTGGACAAGAGCGGCTCAAGGATAAATCTTGCACTGGAAGGTACAGAAGTGACTGTGCGCGTATCAGAGCGACTGGAAAGAAAGGCGCGGCCAGAATCGAAGAAAGACGAAGAACCGTATCGACATCGCAAGAACGAGGAAAGAGTGCCGACGGGCGAACTACGCCTTCACGTCGGTGAATACTATTCCGAAACCCAAGTTTCAGATCGTGCCAACAAGCCGCTTGAAGAACACTTGAACGAAGTATTGATTCGCGTGTCTAGGAAGGTGGCACAGGCGAGGCAGCGCGCGCGCCAGGCAGTCGCTCGCGAAAAACAATGGGCGGCAGAGAGAAAGGCGAGGGAGGAGCAGGAGGCGCGGCAACAGGAGATGTTGAGGCTCGCGGCAGACGAGGCGGCACGCCGCCGAAGTCTCGTCAATGATGCGAAGGCCTGGCAAGATGCGAAACTGGTGCGAGAGTATCTGGAGGCGATCAGGTCAGCGGCTAGCCGTGGTGCGAGTGAGGGATCCGCTGAGGAATTGGAACGCTGGCTTGAGTGGGCCGATGGCGTCGTGTCGGAAATGGATCCGATGAATTCAAGTGTTCATTATTCTTCTGTGTACACATCTTCAGTATTGGTTGCACCCGCGCCGGAGAGGCGGTGAATCGTGAGAGCGCAGCGCTGGTCGATGAGCGTCACGATCTTCCCGAGAATGCTGTGGCTGTTGCCTTCTGCGTTCATCGTCGCAAGAGTTGTTCGAGCCAATTCTGGAAGGCGCTTGGCAATTTCCACGATACGCTTCTTGACTTGTGAGGGTGACAGGGCGGCAGCAAGAGCAAACTGTTCCCAGTGCCTCGCCTGAACATCGGCAAACTTGTACTTGCTGCCAATCTTCATGGCCATCTTGTCGCTCAGATCCGGATACACCGCTGTGGACAATGCGTCGTACATTGGCGCGAGAACGGCACCTTTCGCGGTGTAGAGCAGCGAGAAATTCTTCGCGTGTGCATCGTGGTTGCCGATCAGTGCGTTGAACACCACGAAGTCGAGCAACCTCAATGTGTTCGGTGCGCTGGGTCGAGTTGCACGGCGCACCAGATCAAAGGCTTGCGTGAGATCGGGACCACCTTCGTTTTGGTATTTTGTTTCAGGGGCCACGCCGAGCGCCTGACAAAAATCTTCCTGATGCAGTCGCTGCAATTGTGTTTGTCCGGCGTTGCCTTGCTTCGCTAGCCGCCGATCATAGCGTTCAACCAGCAGGAAGCGTTGATCGCTAATCCCATGGATGCTGGCTCGGGCAACATCCAGTTTGAGCGCGGCGGCCAGGCGCATGCAGAAGCCTTCATTGAAGACGCTGCCCTCCACGCCGGCAATGGGGGGCTTGATAATGTGAGAGCTTGGCGTACCTTGTAACGGAACACCGATCCGGTTGCTTTCGGCAACAACCGGTAATTTATCCTGCGCACCCGCCAGCGACAGGCGAATCCCGCCTTCACCGGCGAGCATGGGTCGCTTGGGCATTTCATCCAGGAGGCGCAGCAGTTGCGTGCCATCGAGCCAGCGCACCGCATTAGTCGAATCGGGCGTTTCTGGTGTCTGGCCGGGTTCCAGCAAAGTCACCGCGCCAGCACATTCGCCACCAATGCCATCGAGCAAGCCGAAATCGTTCTTGCGGGAAACGTGCAGCGCCTGAGCGATCAGACCGAGCTTGGCGCCCTCTGGCAATAGCCCTGCAAAGTAAGGGCGGGCGGCGCGATCATCAAATGGCTCGGCTCTGAGCGGCAGTGATTGCGATAGCGGGATTGTGTCGCCGCCGCTGCCAGCTTTTGTTGTGTTCTTTTCCAGCCAGTCCGTTGTGTAGGAAAAGCTCAATCGTCCCTCGATCTGCGATAGCGTGCCGATGTGTTCCCCGAACAACCAGACCTCCAGTTGCTTGGGCATACTATGTCGCCTTTTCGTTGGATGGCAGGCCGTCCACGGTCAACTTGGCACCGAGCGCGTGCAGCACACGGAGAACGTTTTCCAGGCGAAGGGTAGGCTTGCCGGCTTCCATGTCGACAATGAAGCGCACGCCGACGCCGGCCGCGAGTGCGAGTTGCGGCTGGGTGAGGCCAAGCTGCTTGCGCGCTGCACGCGCGGCTTGGCCGAGTGAGAGGGGGGTATCAATGGAGATGGTCATGGAAATTTCCTGTTCGGGAAATTATCGCTATCAGATAGGCAAAATGCAACATAAATTTACTGATCGGGAAATAATCGACCATGACAGCTCGTTTCCTTCAAAAATATCCCGAACGGGTAATTTATGAAGGAATATCGCATCACACTACAAGCGTCGCCAAAGGTCTCAAATATTGCGCTTCGTAATTTTTTTTCGAAGCGGCTATGATTGTTCTTTCCCCAGGCCGATCCATCGGCTCGCACGAACAGACGGTCGGTCGTCTTCCTCCCAAGTGCCACTTCATCAACAAGGGCAATACCTTCCGGCGAGAGGGGGACGTGCCGCCCCTTGGCGGTCTTGCTCGGGCGAATGTAGACACTGGCATTGTCCGGCGAGTACTTTCGCCGGTTTTAATCCCGTGATCTCGGCATACGGGCGCCTCTAGTCGCGAGGGCGCTGAACCAGCCGGCGCAAGGCGGGATCACTCGCGTTGATCAATCGTGTGGCCTCAGCGGTTGTGAGGAAGCGAACAATCGGCTCATCCGCATTAGCAAAAGGCTTGACCTTGCGCCAAACGTCTTGCGAGGACACCATGTCGTCCTCATAGGCTTTCGGGCCCGCTTCGCGTCTTCATCAGTCGGTGCCTCGCGATAGGCCACGGCACCTCCTTTCCGGTCCGCTTGCAGGGAGCTTTCTGGCTGGTGCCTGATGCGCGGCCTGAATTTCGTCCGTCAGCCGTAGAGCAAGACATTTATCCGTGAATACCTGAATCCGTCTGCATTCCATAAACATCTCTGCGACACGGCTGCGACACGGGTATAAAAAAACGGCTTGGATTTCTCCAAGCCGTTGATTTATTTGGCGTCCCCAACCGGATTCGAACCGGTGTTACTGCCGTGAAAGGGCAATGTCCTAGGCCTCTAGACGATGGGGACTCACACGTCTTACTGCGGTGCTTCGTGTTGCTAAAACGATTACAACAAAAAAGCGGCTTGTGAAACAACCGCCCCTGCGTTGCGTACTACCTGTTCTGTGGTGGAGGTAAACGGGATCGAACCGATGACCTCTTGCATGCCATGCAAGCGCTCTCCCAGCTGAGCTATACCCCCCACAGGGAGAGGCGCATTATAGCTGGTGATAGGCCTTTTTGCAAAGGCAAGATAACTCGAAAATCAGTCTGAACGTGCCTTGTCCAGACGCTCCAGAGTTTCTTCGCGCCCAAGAACGTCCATGACGGCATCGATAGAAGGCGATTGCGTCTGCCCTGTCAACAGTACCCGCAGCGGCATCATGAGCTGGGGCATTTTCAACGCGTGTCTGGCAACACAGGCTTTGATCGTGGCGCCGAGGTCAGCTTTTGACCAGGCAACGGATTTCAGCGCCTCACGCAGATCCCCTAACGCCGGCTTGGCCGCATCTGTCAGGTGCGCCGCAAGTAAAGCGGAATCGACGTTGGGACGCACGAAGAAATAGCGTGCGGCCTCTGCCATGTCAACCAGCGTTGGCGAGCGATCACGCAACAACTCCGTCACCCGTGCCACATCCGGACCGGTTGCCGCATCAATTCCCGACTGCTCCAGGAATGGCTTCAATAGCGTGGCCAATGCCACAGGATCGGCCTTCTTGATGTACTCGTGATTCAGCCAGTTGAGTTTTTCGGTATTGAACTGGGCGGCGGATGGCGTGATGTGATCAAGATCGAACCACTCGCAGAACTGCTCCATGGAAAACACTTCATCGTCGCCATGGGACCAACCGAGTCGCGCAAGGTAATTCACCACGGCCTCGCGCAGATAGCCTTTGGCGGGATAATCCATGACTGACACCGCACCATGCCGCTTCGACAGTTTTTGGCCGTCGTCCCCCAGAATCATGGAAAGATGCGCGTACACCGGCACGGAGGCGCCCAATGCCTCAAGAATATTGATCTGCCGCGGCGTATTGTTGACGTGATCATCACCACGAATGACGTGGGTGATTTTCATGTCCCAGTCATCGACGCACACGCAGAAATTGTAGGTCGGTGTTCCGTCGCCACGCGCGATGATCAGATCATCGAGTTCCGCATTCGCAATTTCAATTTTGCCTTTCACCGCGTCGACCCAGGAAACACTCCCGCCAATCGGGTTGCGGAACCGCACAACGGGTTTCACGTCCGCCGGCATCAACGGCAGCGTCTTTCCCGGCTCCGGACGCCAGCGTCCGTCGTAGCGCGGTTTTTCGCCGCGAACACGCTGTGCTTCACGCATCGCATCCAGTTCTTCGGCCGTCGTGTAGCAGAGGTAGGCCGTCCCGGCCACCAGCATTTCCGCGATTACTTCTCTGTATCGCGGCATGCGCTGCATCTGGTAGAAGGGCCCTTCGTCATGGTCGAGGCCAAGCCAGGCCATGCCATCGATGATCGCCTGCACCGCTTGCGGTGTTGAACGCTCGACATCGGTGTCTTCGATTCGCAGGATGAAGGTGCCGCCGTGGCGGCGGGCAAACGCCCACGCGTAGAGCGCGGTGCGGGCGCCACCGATGTGCAGGTAGCCGGTGGGGCTGGGGGCGAAGCGGGAGCGAACAGTCATTGCAGATTACCAGTTCCGTTCGTGGTGAGCCTGTCGAACCACAAACATTTGGATTTTGGAAACCCTTCGAAAAGCTCAGGGCGAACGGCTTTACATCTTCGGTAACGTCACGCCCTGCTGCCCCTGATACTTGCCGCCGCGATCCTTGTACGAGGTCTCGCAAATTTCATCGCTTTCAAAAAACAGCACCTGTGCGATGCCTTCATTGGCGTAGATTTTCGCGGGTAGAGGCGTGGTATTCGAAAACTCCAGTGTCACATGCCCTTCCCATTCCGGTTCGAACGGCGTGACATTGACAATGATTCCACAGCGCGCGTAGGTCGATTTTCCCAGACACACCGTCAACACATTGCGCGGGATTCGGAAGTATTCAACGGTGCGCGCCAAGGCGAATGAATTTGGCGGGATGATGCAAAAATCCGCCTTGATGTCCACAAACGAACTCGGATCAAAGTTCTTCGGGTCAACAATGGTGGAATTCAGATTGGTGAACAGCTTGAATTCATTTGAGCAGCGAATATCGTAGCCATAGCTGGACGTGCCGTAACTGACGATACGCTGCCCATTGACTTCACGCACCTGTCCCGGCTCGAACGGCTCGATCATGCCGTGTTCCTGCGCCATGCGGCGTATCCATTTGTCGGCTTTGATGCTCACGCTGGTCTTCCTTTCGCTATCCCTGATACAACGTCAATGTCACCTCGGCACCCTGTTCCCGCATCGGAATCAGCGCTTGATACTCCGGCGAATCGTGCCATCGTTTCGCCGCGTCCAGATTTTCGAATCGCAGGGCAACCACAGTGTCGTGATCCTCCGTGCCGCTGAATGCCTGGCGCAACCCGCCACGAAACATCACTTCACCACCATATTGAGCGATGGTGGCACCGACACGCTGACGATACCACTCCCAGGCACTCTCATCCTTCACCCGAATCCGGCCGACACAGTAAGCCGTCATTTCATTTTTCCCTATTTGTCGTACGGCGGATCGAGATGCTCCGCGTACCAGGAAATCGACCGGCGATATTTCTGCGTCTCGGCATCCGCTGAATTGTCCGCAATGTGATTGAGCAACAACCGCATCGCTTCGGCATGTTCACCCATGTTGTAACGGGTGAGGGCGAGAAACACATCAAACTCCTTCGCATCAGGATAGGCGGCGGCACCTTTTTGCAACACCCGCGCCGCATCGCCAAATCGCTCGCAACAACGGTATGAGCTGCCCAAGCCAATCAGCGCCCCACGCAAATCCTCGCCTTCGATTCCGCACTGGATCGCGTGCTCGTAGAACGCAATGGCCTCGTCTTCAACGCCCTGATGGTCATATGTGCAACCAAGCTCGTAATTTACCTTGGCGTCATCCGGCTGCTGGTTGTAAAGGTCGAGCAAAATCGCCAATGCTTCGGTGTGTTGGGAATCGCGCCGCAATTCGACCGCGCGCTGAATGGCCTCCTGCAACGGATCCACTGCAGACATCAGGTGTTCTGAATGACAATCTTCGGAAATACACTGGAGCGATCTTGCGATTGCTTGGCGATTTTGGCCGCGCATTTGCGGGCAATTTCCTTGTAAATGCCGGCGATCGGCCCATCCGGCTCGGACACGACGGTGGGTTTGCCGCCATCGGTCATTTCACGAATCTTTATGTCAAGCGGCAACGAACCCAATAGCTCAATGCCGTAGTCTTTCGCCATCTTCTCGCCGCCACCTGTGCCAAAGATGTGCTCCATGTGACCGCATTTGGTGCAGACGTGCATCGCCATGTTTTCCACCACACCGATGATCGGTACGCCGACCTTTTCAAACATCTTGAGACCCTTGCGTGCATCAAGCAATGCAATGTCCTGCGGCGTGGTAACAATCACCGCCCCCGTGACGGGCACCTTTTGCGCCAGCGTCAGTTGAATATCGCCGGTGCCCGGCGGCAAATCGATGACAAGGTAGTCCAGTTCATGCCAGTTGGTTTCGTTCAGCAATTGCTCCAATGCCTGCGTCACCATCGGGCCGCGCCACACCATCGGCGTTTCCGGATCAATCAAAAACCCAACACTCATGGCCTGGATGCCGTGACCTTCCATCGGCTCCATGGTTTTGCCGTCTTTCGATGCGGGCCGCCCGGTGATGCCCAGCATCGTCGGTTGCGAAGGACCATAAATGTCTGCATCCAGCATACCGACAGACGCGCCCTCAGCCGCCAACGCCAGGGCCAGATTCACGGCAGTGGTGCTCTTGCCAACACCGCCTTTTCCGGATGCCACGGCAATGATGTTCTTGATGCCCGGGACCAGTTTCACGCCGCGCTGCGCACTGTGCGAAACAATTTTCGAGAAGACGTTGGCTGACACATTTCCCATGCCGTCAATTTTTTTCAGCCGATCGATCACCTGTCGACGGATCGGTTCAAATACGCTCTTGCCGGGATAGCCCAGCACAATCTCGAGCGCCACATTCGCACCGTCGAGCTTGATGTTCCGTGCGGATTTGCCATCGACAAAATTCTCGCCCGTCACCGGGTCGATCAATTCGCGCAGCGCGTTCTGGATAGTTTCTACAGTGATGGACATGTGGCGGACTTTGAATGTGAGGTAAGTGCCGTATTTTATCGGAATACACCGCACTGTCGTGTCAATGCCATATCAAAAATGCGGGTGCCTTGGTACAATCGGTTTCAAGAAAAATTATTCAAATCAATCGGTTTTTGCAATCCATGCTTCGCAGAAGTTCCAGATGCCCCGAAAATTATTCGTAACAACCGCGCTTCCGTATGCCAATGGCTCGCTGCACATTGGCCATATCGTCGATCAGCTGTATGGCGATATCTGGGTGCGTTATCAGCGCATGCAAGGTCACGAAGTGCACTTTGTGTGCGCCGGGGATACCCATGGCGCCCCGATCATGTTGCGCGCCGAACAGGAAGGCATCACGCCGGAAGCCCTGATTGAGCGCATCGCCGTCGAGCACAATGCCGACTGGCGTGCCTTCCTGATGAGCTACGACCACTGGCACTCGACGCATTCGCCGGAAAACGTCGAACTTTCACAGGATATTTACAGGAAGCTCAAGGCGGCCAAGCTCATCACCAGCAAGGAAGTCGAACAGTTCTTCGACCCGGTGAAGGCAATGTTTCTGCCGGACCGCTACATCAAGGGCGAATGCCCAAAATGCGGAGCGAAGGACCAGTACGGCGATTCCTGCGAAGTTTGTGGCGCCGTGTATGCGCCGACCGATTTGAAGAACCCCTATTCAACGCTCACCGGCGCCAAACCGGTACTCAAAAAATCCGAGCACTTTTTCTTCAAGCTTTCCGACAAGAAATGTGTGCAGTTTTTGCATGAATGGACAAAGGAGACGCCGCTGCAAAGCGAGGTCGTCAACAAGCTCGCAGAATGGCTGGGCGATGGCGGCAAGAATCTCAATGACTGGGATATCTCGCGCGATGCGCCCTACTTCGGTATTGACATCCCTGATGAGCCCGGCAAGTACTTCTACGTCTGGCTGGATGCACCGGTGGGCTACCTCGCCAGCCTGAAAGCATATTTCGATACTGGCAAAGCGAAGGTCAACGGCGAAAAGCGCAGCTTCGACGATTTCCTCGCCGACGATAAGGTCGAGCAATATCACTTCATCGGCAAGGACATCGTCTACTTTCACACGCTGTTCTGGCCGGCCATGCTCAAGTTTTCCGGCCGCAAGGTACCAAACAACGTGTTTGTGCACGGCTTCATCACCTTCACCGGCGAGAAGATGTCCAAGTCGCGCGGCACGGGTGTGTCGCCGCAGAAGTACATACAGGTCGGCATGAATCCGGAGTGGCTGCGTTATTACATCGCCGCCAAACTCACCGACAAAGTCGAGGACCTCGATTTCAACCCGGACGATTTTGTCGCGCGGGTGAACAGCGATCTGATCGGCAAGTACGTGAATATCGCCAGCCGCACGGCGGGATTTATCACCAAGAAATTCGACGGCAAACTGGGCAAGCCGCAGTTGCCCAAGGACATTGCCGGCGAATTCGCGGGTGCGGCCGACGAAATCAGCGGCTACTACGATGGACGCGAATACGGCAAGGCGATCCGCAAAATCATGGCGCTGGCGGATCTCGCGAATCAATTTGTGGACGCCAGTAAACCCTGGGACCTCGCCAAGCAGGAGGGCAAGGAAGCCGAACTGCTGACGGTATGCTCGACCGCGGTGGCGATGTTCCGCGACCTGACCGTGTATCTGGCACCGGTGTTACCGCAACTCGCCGCGACGGCAGGCGAGATGTTCAGTTTCGACGCCTTCGACTGGAAAACGACAGCCAAACCGTTGAAAGAAGGCCACGAGATCAAGGCCTACAAGCACCTGATGGGCCGTATCGATTCCAAGCATATGGATGCCTTGCTGGAACCCGCCAAGGATGCGGGAGACGCGAACAAAAAAACGCATTCCGCCAAAGCCGACACCAAGGCCGACTCGAAAGCAACAAGCACCGAAGCGCCCGCGTCGACCGAATTTGCACTGATTCCACCGGAGCCGCCGAAACCCATCGTTGTGCTGCCGATTGCGGAAACCATTTCCATCGACGATTTCGGCCGCCTCGATTTGCGTGTCTGCAAAATACTCGACGCGGAACTGGTGGTGGAAGCGGACAAACTCGTGAAACTCACGCTCGATCTCGGCATCGAAACACGTACCGTGTTTGCCGGTATCCGATCAGCGTATAACCCGAAAGACCTGATCGGCCGGCTGACCGTCATGGTCGCCAACCTTGCGCCACGCAAGATGCGCTTTGGTGAATCGCAGGGCATGGTGCTGGCGGCGGGCGATGGCACCGGCATATACCTGCTGGCGCCGGACGCGGGGGCGGTGCCGGGGATGCGCATCAAATAGCCGGTGTAACACCAAGCCCCTCGTCAATCTGGTGAGGCAAATGCAATTGCACAGGCTGTGCATTTCTCCAGGATATTTGTACTTTATCGCGCTGACCTTCGCGCTCTCTCTCGCCGGCTGCGCAACGCCCGCTGTGACCAAGGGTACCGGTCGTGCCACCGATCCACCACTTGATTTGGTGCTCTATTGCCTGTTTGCACCGGCCGACCCCGCCTGCCGCGGCATACTGCGATGAAAGGTCGTCCGGCTTGTTTGCGGAAAGACGCCTTACAATTGTCGTATGGCGCGCCTCATTCCCCTCACCCTTCCCCCTTATTCCATCGAACGCGAAATCCTTGAGCGCGAGGTGGAAATTGATACCTATCGAGCATCCGGCCCCGGCGGCCAGCACGTCAACAAGACCAATTCCGCCATTCGCCTGACGCATCTGCCGTCAGGCGTGGTCGTAATTGCGCAAGATTCGCCTTCGCAGTTTCGCAACAAGGAAATCGCGTATGAACGGCTGATTGAGCGATTGAAAAAGCTGAACCATGTGCCGAAAAAGCGCCTGGCGACCAAACCAACGCGCGCCTCAAAGGAACGCCGCATCGAAGCCAAGAAAACCCGCGCGACGGTCAAATCGACTCGCACCAAGAAGATCCATCACGACGAATGAGCGATTCCGTCATCACCGTGCATCTTGAAATCACCGGTCGCGTACAGGGTGTAGGCTTTCGCGAATCGATGCGCGCGGTCGCGCAGGCGCTGGAGGTCAACGGCTGGGTGCGCAATCGCGACGACGACAGCGTGGAAGCGATCGTGCAAGGCGCGGAACCTGATGTCGAGCGGCTGATCGCGTGGTGCCACAACGGACCGCCGGGGGCTTATGTGCGATTTGTCAAAGCGGACCTCGTCGAAAGCAGCGAGACTTTCATTGCGTTTACGCGTTGGCCGAATACTCGGCCTGCGTGAACGGAAAAGCCAAGCACTGGCGCGGCTCACAGACTGTAAATACCTGGAAAGGCTCGCCAATGCTGGAGTTTGATCTATTCATTAAAGCGCCCGTATCGCAGGCGAGACTCAAGGTGCGGAGCTTGCCGGGTCAAATCCAACTCATCAAATGACAGCGGGAGTGAATGGTGAAATTCAAGGACTACTACAACATTCTGGGTATAGAACGCAGCGCCGGCGAAGACGACATCAAGAAAGCGTATCGCAAGCTCGCGCGCAAATATCACCCGGACGTATCGAAAGATCCCAAGGGCGAAGAGAAATTCAAGGATGTTTCCGAGGCCTATCAAACCCTCAAGGACCCGGAGAAACGCGCCGCCTATGATCGCCTGGGGAGTCATCAGCCTGGACAGGATTTCCAGCCTTCGCCGGATTGGGGGCGCGATTTCGGCGGGAAGTTCACCGACGGGCAGACGTCGTTCGACGATGTTGACCTCTCCGATCTGTTCGCGCATTTCGGTGGCGGCCGTGCCGGAAAGGGACGCACTGCTCACGCCCGCATGCCGATTCCGGGTGAGGACTTCGAGGTCACCGCGCAAATCAACCTGGAAGATGCCTATCGCGGTACACAAGTGGCGCTCAACCTGAGCGTGCCGGAATACGACGAACATGGCCGCATGCGGCGCGCCGAACGGACTTTCCAGGCGCGAATACCAAAGGGCGCCACCGATGGCCAGCGGCTTCGATTGCGCGGCCAGGGCGGCAAAGGACACAACGGCGGCCACGACGGCGATCTGTATCTCAATATCAAGCTGCATCCGCATGCCCTGTATCGCGTCGATGGCCACGATCTGTATATCGATCTGCCGCTGGCCCCATGGGAGGCGGCACTCGGCGCGACGGTCGAGGTACCGACGCTGGCCGGCGCGGTTCACCTGAAAGTCGCACCCGGAACCAACACCGGACAGCGCTTGCGGCTGGCCAAGCGCGGCCTGCCCAAGCCCGGCGGCGGTGACGGCGACCTGTTCGCCATTGTGCAGATCGTCGTGCCGCACGAACTGAGCGAGCGCGAGCGCGCCTTGTTCAAGGAACTGGCGGAGGGCTCGACATTCCATCCGCGCAAACATTTTCCGAAGGAGAGCCAACATGCAATCTGACATTCGCGACGTGTTGTGGCTCGATCAGGTTGAAACGGTCTCCATCACTGAATTGGCAGGGCTATCCGGATTGAGCGAGACCGATGTCCGTGACCTGGTGGACTACGGCGCCCTGGCGCCCGCCAATCCCGGGGATGCGCAGTGGACATTCAGCGCGAACTGCGTGGTGACAATGCGCCGGGCGTGCCGCCTGCGCACTGACCTTGAACTCGACATGCATGCCGTTGCACTCGCGCTCACCCTGATTGAACAAATCAATCAATTGGAAGCCGAGCTTGCCCAATTGCGCGCGCAGCAGCCTCGGCAGCCTCAATGACGCGACTAATGGCGATATGACGCGACGGGTGGCGTGCCGGATTCCCACGGCTTGCGTATGATGACGCGTTGAATTCACTGAGGAGGTTGCATGTCCAACGCGAACGATTTGCCGGCCGAAGTTCAGCTGAGCATCAACGCATTTGTCGAATCCGCCAAAGCAGCATTCGAATCCGATCTCGTCTCTGTCGTTATCTACGGCTCGGCGGCCGAGGGACGATTACGTGCCACCTCGGACGTCAATATTCTGCTGGTGCTGAAACAGTTTGATCAAACGCACGCTGACCGCCTGCGTGAGCCGCTACGAATTGCGCACGCCGCCGTGCAACTGAATGCCATGTTCCTGCTGGAGTCCGAAGTGCCGGCGGCGATGGAAGCGTTTGCCGTCAAGTTTGCGGATATTGTGGCGCGGCACCGCATCCTGTTTGGCCGCGACCCGTTTGCAAACCTGAATTTGCCGCGCGACGCACTGATCCGGCGTCTCAGGCAGATTCTCCTCAATCTGCAATTGCGCCTGCGCGAACGGTATGTGCTGGTGAGCCTGCGCGAAGAACAACTTGCCTTGGTGATCGCCGATGCGGCCGGGCCGCTGCGGTCAAGTGCCGCCTCATTGCTGCAACTGGAGGGGCAGCCTGCCCTCGCGCCCAAGGAAGCACTTGAAAAAGTCGTCCTGGAAATGAACGATGCCAACCTGACTGCCGTCTTGCAGGATGTCTCCGCCGCGCGCGAGGCGCGGCAGTTGAGTCCCGGCAAAGCGGCACCGGCGCTGATGAATCTGATCGAGATGACGCAACGCCTTCGCGAGCGCATCGAGCAGCTTCAATAAATGAAAGGGGACCATTCATGAATCCCTTTCAACTCACCGGTTTCAGTTTCCTCGGCTTTTATATCGTGTTGGGCGTTGTGGTCTTCTGGGGCCTGCGCATGTGGTTTCGCCACCTTGAAACCGCCGATGCGGCGCCCCAGCAGAATATGACCGACCCGTACCTGATCGCTCATCTGCGCGCCGGCGCGAACGAGGCGCTACGCGTGGCTACCGTTGCGTTGCTCGACCGCGGCTTGCTCACAGCCGTGGGCGAAACGTTGACCACCAAAGATGGCAATGCTGTTGGCGTCGTACAGCGTCCGATCGAGAAAGCGATCCTGCAACGCTACCGGACGCCGGGCGAAGGCCACGACATCTTCAAGGATTCCGCCGCGAAGAGTGCCTGCGCAAGTTACGACAGGGTTCTCAAGAACCAGCGCATGATCGCTGATGGCGGCACCTATGCGAAGCGGTTTGTCCCCGTCGCAGTCGCGCTTGGCGTGCTGATCACGGTCACATGGACCAAAGTCACCATCGCATTTTCACAGGGCCGCCATAACGTCGGCTTCCTGATCGCGCTCACAATCCTGTTCACCATCATCGCCATGGTCGTGTGGTTCCGGCGCCGCACGGCGCTCGGTGACGCGATGCTCACGGACCTGCGTTCACTGTTCGCCCGCCTGAAAGGCCGCGCAAAGTCCATGCGCGCCGGCGGTCAGACCAACGAAGCCGCGCTGCTGGCGGCGGTGTTCGGTTTATCCGCCTTGCCCGCAGCAAATTTTCCGTTCATGGAAAAACTCTACCCCGCCAAATCGAGCGACGGCAGCGGCTGCAGTTCTTCGTCGTGCAGCAGCGGTAGCAGCTGCGGCGGTGGTTGTGGTGGTGGAGGCTGCGGTGGGTAAAACAGGAAACGCCGTCCAATGCGCAGACCGCGTCGGCATCGGCTGGCGTGGCGAATTGGCGGCGGGAATCTTTACTAATATCGACCGCATTGATCTGCTGGAAATCATCGCCGATGATCATTTTCGTGCCACACCGCGCGAACTGCGTGCTTTGCGTACGCTTGCCACGCAAACGCCCATCACGCTGCATGGCGTATCGATGGGTCTCGCGGGCAGCGAACCGACGGAAACACGGCGAATGGAAAGCATGGCGCGCCTCGTCGATGCCCTGCAACCTGAATCATGGTCGGAACACCTCGCCTTCGTGCGCGGTGGCGGCATCGAGATCGGCCACTTGGCGGCACCGCCTCGCACCGAACAAAACGTGCAAGCCGCCATTGCCAACATCGAACGCGCCACACAAATTGTCGGTTCCGCTCCGCACATGGAGAACATCGCCACGCTGATCGATCCCCCCGCGAGCACAATGGATGAAGCAACGTGGGTGTCGGCCATTATTGCCGGCAGTCGCGCGGGGTTGTTGCTGGACCTGCATAACCTCTATGCCAATGCGCTGAATTTCGGAATGGACCCGGCAGAATTGTTGCTGCGATTTCCGCTGCAGCAAGTGCGGGCGGTGCATCTGAGCGGTGGCAAATGGATCCCGGAACCGGCAATGGACAATGTTGCCGGGGAGCGTGGAAAGACGCGAATGCGATTGCTTGACGATCACGTCCACGATGTGCCGGATGCCGTGTTTGAGCTACTCGCACGGCTGGCCCAGCATGCGCCGCGGCAACTCGATGTCATTATCGAACGTGACGGCGAGTATCCGGACTTTACCTGCCTGCTCACGCAACTGGATGCCGCACGTGATGCCCTGCGGCGTGGCCGGCAACAATCCATGGCCATGCGGAAGGCCGCATGAGTTCGGCTGCGATCGAAGCGTATCTCGCGAAGCTCTATACGGACAGCGCCGCGCGCGAAGCCTTTCTGGTGAATCCCGAGAGTGCTGCCCGCGATGCCGGTCTCAGTGCTGCTGACGCAGAATCGCTACGCACAATCGATAAAGCGGGTCTGCGGATGGCTGCGGCGAGCTACGCACATAAGCGCGCGCAGCATCGGCGTCCGAAGAAGAAGCTGCACGAATATTTTTGGTCGTGGTGGAAACGCCGATCAGCGCGATAACAAACTCAAGCACTGGCGCGGCTTTCGCAGCATTTTCGTCTTGAAATGCCCGCCAAATGGCGATCTACGTCTATTTCCCCTGCGTCAGCTCCGCCACACTCCAACCGCCACCCAGCGCCCGGATCAACCCCACTGCGGCGGCCAATCTCCGCCCCAGCAGGCTTACCGCGGTACGCTCGTTGGACAATAGCGACGCCTGCACGGTGACAACGTTCAGGTAGCTCACGGTCCCGGCCTTGTACTGGTTGAGGGTAAGGGCCACCGATTCGCGGGCGGCGCGCACGGCATCGTCCTGCACAATGGATTCCTGTTCGAGGATACGAAGTGCCGACAGGTTGTCCTCGACTTCCTGGAATCCCTCCAGCACCGTCTCGCGATAGTTGGCGACGGCTTGATCCCAGGATGCGACGGCCTGGTCGACCGCGGACGAGCGCTTGCCGAAATCAAGTAAGGTCAGCGCAAGCTGCGGACCCAGCGACCAGAAGCGATTCGGCGCACTGATCCAGTCGGCGAGTGTCGGACTGGCATAGCCACCCGATGCGGACAACGATAACGCGGGGAACCACGCCGATTTCGCCACGCCGATCTGCGCGTTGGCGGCCATGACACGCCGCTCCGCACCGGCGATATCGGGACGACGTTCAAGCAGGGTTGAGGGCATGCCAGCCGGCATCACCGGCATCTTCAGCGTGAATTGCTCGCGCGGTAACGAGAACCCGCCCGGCGCTTTGCCGATCAATACGGCGATGGAATGTTCAAGCTGCGCGCGCTGAACACCGAGATCGATGGCTTGCGCGATGGTGCTTTTCAATTGCGCCTCGGCCTGGATCACATCGGACTTTGCCGCCACGCCGACGTTGTAGCGGTTCTTCGTCAGCTCCAGCGATCTTTCGTAGGCGGCGACGGTATCGTCAAACAACTGTTTTTGCTGATCACTCACGCGCAACTGGAAATAGCTGATCGCCAGCTCGGATTGCAGCGAGAGGCGCACCGCTTCCAAATCCGCCGCGCTCGCCTCCGCCGATGCATTACCCGATTCCAGCTGGCGGCGGATGCGGCCCCAAACATCGAGTTCCCACGCGACATTGGCGGTCAGGCTGTGATTGGTCGCGGTACTGCTATTGCCACCCGACCGCGCGGACGCGGCACTGCTGCGCGTGGAACTGGCGCCAGCCGAAATCGTCGGGAAGAATCCCGTGCGGGCCGACTGTGCAAAAGCGGTTGCCTGCCGGTATCTGGCTTCGGCGGCTTTCAGGTTCTGATTGGAAACATCGACCTGTTCGGCCAATGTGTTCAGCTGGTTGTCGGCAAATACCTGCCACCACTTGCCGCGTATCAGTTCGTCTTTCGGCTCAGCCTGTTTCCAGTCGCCCTGTTCCTTGTAGGCGGTCGGCACGTCCATCGCAGGACGCTGGTAATCGGGGCCGATGGCGCAGGCGCTCATGATTGCCGATGCAACGATTATTGTCATCACGCTTCGCTTGTTGCACTTCAACTTCATCAAGCCTCCAAAGTAATCGCGTCAGTTTGCCCCGCGCCCTTGCGTCGAAATTTGCGCTGGCACCAGAAACTGAAACGATCAAGATACAGGTACACCACCGGCGTCGTGTAAAGCGTCAGCAACTGGCTCAGGATCAATCCGCCGAGTATCGAAATGCCCAGCGGTTTCCTCAGCTCCGCGCCATCGCCGAAACCAATCGCCAGCGGCACGGCGCCCAGCAACGCAGCCATGGTCGTCATCATGATGGGCCGGAACCTGAGCATGCAGGCTTCAAAGATCGCATCGCGCGCGGACAGGCCGCGCTTGCGCTCTGCATCGATGGCGAAGTCAATCATCAAAATGGCATTCTTCTTGACGATACCGATCAACAGGATGATGCCGATGAGTGCAATGATCGACAGCTCAGTGCCGGTCGCCCACAACGCCAGCAGCGCGCCCACGCCCGCTGACGGCAACGTGGAAATGATGGTAAGCGGATGAATGTAACTTTCGTAAAGCATGCCCAGTACCACGTAAACCGTGAGCAGCGCCGCAAGGATCAGCCACGGCTGATTCTCAAGGCCTTGCTGGAATATCTTCGCGGTTCCCTGATTGGTGCCGGTAATCGTGTTCGGTACGCCGATGCGCGCCATCGTGTCGCGGATTTTCTGGATCGCGGTCGATAGCGCCACGCCATCGGTCAGATTGAACGACAGCGTGGTAGCGGCGAATTGTCCCTGATGATTGATCGACAGCGCCGCCGTGGTCGGCTCGTAGCGGGCGAACGCCGATAGCGGCACCTGCCCACGCGTGGAAGACAGCACGTAAATGCCGTTGAGCGCTTCGGGACTTTGCCAGTACTGGGGTGCGGCCTCCATCACAACCCGGTACTGGTTGCTGGCGGAATAAATGGTTGAGACCTGCGCCTGGCCGAAAGCAAGGTAGAGCGCGCTGTCGATGTTTGCCGTGGTCACACCCATGCGCGACGCCGTCGCGCGGTCAATGACCAGACTCATTTGCAAGCCCTTCACCTGCTGATCGGTGTTTACGTCGGTCATCTCAGTCGCATCCATCAGTGCGTTCTGCAGCAGCGGCGCCCATTTGCGCAATTCATTCACGTCGTCGCCCTGCAAGGTGAATTGATAGGACGCGTTCGACGACCGGCCGCCGGCACGAAAATCCTGCGCCGGGACGAGGAACAGATTCGCCCCGGCAACCTTGGCCAGTTTCAGGCGCAGCCGCGCGGCGATTTGTTCGGCCGATGCGCTGCGCTCTTTCAGCGGCTTCAGCGACATGAACATGCGCCCGCTGTTACGCTGCCCGCCGCCGGTGAATGCCGCCACATTAACCACGTCGGGATCAGTCAGGACGATATCGACAAACTCAACCACTTTGCTGCGCATGGCCTGGAACGAAATACTCTGGTCGGCCTGGATGTTGCCAAATATGCGGCCAGTATCCTGCTGCGGCAGGAAGCCTTTCGGCAAGGCAACATACAAATAAATATTGAGCCCGACCGCAGCGACCAGCGTCAGGAATACGAGGAAAGGAAACCGCAGCGCCCACCGCAGGCTCTTCTCGTAGCCGAGATGAATTCGCGCGCCTGCCGCGGTCACCAGATTCGTGCCCCAGCGCGTGAATCTACCCGGCGGCCGGGCAACATTCGGCGCGGGCGGATTGCGCAGCAATCTCGCACACATCATCGGAGTAGTAGTCAGCGATACCACCAGCGATACCAGGATCGCGATCGACAGTGTGACCGCAAACTCTCGGAAATAGCGGCCGATGATGCCGCCCATCAACAGGATCGGGATGAAAACCGCGATCAACGACAGGCTCATCGACACCACCGTGAAGCTCACTTCGCGCGCGCCTCTTAACGCTGCCTCGAATGGTGGCACACCTTTTTCCAGATGCCGCGAGACGTTTTCCAACACCACGATGGCATCGTCGACAACGAACCCGGTAGCGATGGTGAGCGCCATCAGCGACAGGTTATCGAGGCTGTAGCCGACCAGATACATGAATGAAAACGTGCCGATCAACGACACCGGTACCGCCACGGCGGGAATCAGCGCCGCGCGCCAATTGCGAAGGAACAGAAACACCACCATGATCACCAGCGCCACCGCGATCAGCATGGTGCGCTCGGCTTCGCGCAAACTGGCGCGGATGGTGGTGGTGCGCTCCATTACCAGGTTCATGTCGATGGAGGCAGGGATCGATGCCTGCAGCGTCGGCACCAGCGCCAGCACCCGATCGACCGTCTCGATGATGTTTGCATTGGGTTGCGCGGTGACGACTACGACGACCGACGGCTTGCCATTGGCAAAACCGGCGTTGCGCAGGTCCTGCACCGAATCGACGACCTCGGCAACATCACCGAGTCGCACGGGCGCATTATTGCGGTAGGCGACAATGATGGGCAAATAGTCGGCGGCTTTCTTTGCCTGGTCGTTGGCATATATCTGCCAGCTTTTCTCACCGTCCTCGACAATGCCTTTGGGCCGGTTGACGTTATTGGCCTGGATGGCGGCGCGCACTTCGTTGAAGCCGATTCCGTATTTGTTGAGCGTGGTCGGATTCAATTCCACGCGCACCGCGGGCGACGAACTACCGCCGACCGATACCTGACCTACACCACTCACCTGCGCGATCTTCTGCGCGACAATGGTGTTGGCGATGTCATAGACCTGCCCCGGTGAATAGGCATCCGAGGTCAACGCAAAAATCATCGCCGGGGCGTCGGCGGGATTCACTTTGCGATAGGTCGGATTGTTGGGCAGGCTGGTCGGAAGTTCGGTACGCGCCGCCTGAATCGCCGCCTGCACATCGCGCGCCGCACCATCGATGCTGCGGTTCAATTCGAACTGCATCACGATGTTGGTGCTACCCAGCGATGAATTCGACGTGATCTCCGTGATACCCGCGATGCGGCCCATCGCACGCTCCAGCGGCGTCGCCACCGTCGCGGCCATCACCTCCGGGCTGGCACCCGGAAGGGATGCCGACACCGAGATGGTGGGAATATCCACTTGCGGCAGCGGCGCCACCGGCAGCAGCTTGAACGCGAGCGCGCCCGCCAGCGTGACACCGAGTGTCAGCAGTGTGGTGGCCACTGGCCGGCGGATAAATGGCTCGGAAATATTCATGCGGGATTGAATAGTCTGGATTGGGCGCGCTTATTTCACGTTATAACCGCGGCCCTCAAGACAGGCAGCGGCGGCACGCATGAAATCCGCACGTCTCCCCGGGTTGACCGCAGGCTGGGATGGCTCGTATCCCGTCTGTCCGATCGCCCAGCGATCGCACTCGATGCGGTCGAAGGTGATCTGCGTGGACGTCTGGTTGCTCTTCGGGTAAATGATCAATGATTCGATCGGCGCGGCATTGGACGGTTGCTGGTAGCTTGGCGTAGGCACGACTTTCGGCGAAGGCGCGGGTTGAGGCGCAGGCGGCGGAGGCGCAGCCGACGCGGGTGGTGCGACAGGTGGTGATGCAGGCACGGTAACAGGTGTCGACACGCCGGCGATCAATGGTTGCTGCGGTTCTTCAACAACAATTTTGTCCGCGGGGGGCGGCGCCACTACCCGAAAACCGCCGGGCACCCGAATGTAGTAAACCTCGTCAGCATAATAGTAGGGCTCGCGACCCAGCCACACGGTCGAATAGCCGAATGGCAGCAATGGAATCACAATGCCTAAAGGCGGTGCGACCACGACGTAGCGCGGGCCGCGCGCGCGGAACCAGACGCCGGCATGGTGGAAATAGCGAACGCCGCCATGCGTGATGCCAACATGGCCTGGCGGCAAGGTCCCCACCACATACCCGCGCCGCGGATAGTAGCGGTCATGTTGATATTTACTGTCGAGTTGCCAGTGTGGCGACGTATATCGTGGCGTGGCGGGCTGCTTCGCCTTGGACGGGGTTGCAGGCGACTTTGCCTTTGGTGGCGGCGTGGCGGGCGATGAAGAGCGTGCCGCGGCCTGGGATGGCGCGCGCGCCGCCGGCGCCTTCGATTCCTTTGATTCGGCCAGCGCCGTGGTCACGCATGAAGCCGCCAGCAACGCTGCAGCTGTTGCCTGTGCGGCCCTGAATGAAATGCTGCAAGAATGGCTTTTCATGAAAGATTCCTTTCGATTGTCCTGAGTCGGCGCTCGCCAGACACTGCCGGTCGGATCGTCGCGCGTGTAGCTCCAAATCCAGCTCAACCAGGATTGTTATCCCGAGCTGGGCTTGGCATTCCTGCTCCCTATTCGCTATTCCCTACGCCCAATTCCCTGTTCCCCTTCAACCACTGATACGGATTGCTCCGAATGCTGCGGCGAATCGAACCGCCGCGCCAGCCGATCAAACGCCAGATAAATTACCGGCGTGGTAAACAGCGTCAACACCTGCGACACAATCAACCCACCGACCATCGTGATCCCCAGCGGGTAACGCAGTTCCGAACCCACGCCCGTCCCCAGCATCAGCGGCAGCGCGGCCAGCAATGCCGCCATCGTCGTCATCAGGATCGGCCGAAAACGCAGCAAGCACGCCTCGAAGATAGCTTCGCGCGCGGGCTTGCCGTGCTTGCGCTCGGCTTCGAGCGCGAAGTCGATCATCATGATGGCATTTTTCTTGACGATGCCGATGAGCAGGATGATGCCGATGATGGCAATGATACCGAGCTCAGTCCGCGACACCATCAGCGCCAGCAGCGCACCGACTCCTGCCGACGGCAGCGTGGATAGAATCGTAATCGGGTGGATGTAGCTTTCGTACAGTACGCCAAGCACGATGTACATGGTGACGATGGCGGCCAGGATCAGCAGCAGCGTATTGGTGAGCGAGGCGCGGAACGCCAGCGCCGCTCCCTGGAAGCCGGTACGCACGCTGGCGGGCATGCCCAATTCCTTCTCGGCGGCCTCAATGGCTTTCACCGCATCGCCCAACGCATTGCCGGCTTTCAGGTTGAAGGAAATGGTGGTTGCGGGAAATTGTCCGATGTGATTGATCGCCAGCGACGCATTTTTTTCCGTGACGGTGGCGATCGCCGAAATCGGCACCTGCTGCCCGGATGATGCGGTGACATAGATATCGTTCAACGCCGCCGGACCACGCTTGTATTCGGGCTTCACTTCCAGCACCACGCGGTACTGGCTCGCCTGCGTGAAGATGGTCGAGATCAGCCGCTGGCCGAAGGCGTTGTAAAGCGCGTTGTCGATGGCCGCCGTGGTCACGCCGAGGCGTGCCGCCGTGTCGCGATCGATGTTCACGTAGGCCTGCAAGCCCTGGTCCTGCAAATCGGAAGCGACGTCGGTCAATTGAGGAAGCGACCCAAGTTTTTCTACCAGCTTATGCGTCCACTCGGACAATACGTCGGCATTGGCGCTCTCAAGCGTGAACTGATACTGCGTGCGGCTGATGCGGTCTTCAATCGTCAAGTCCTGCACCGGTTGCATGTAAAGCGCAATGCCTTCCAGTTTCGCGAGGCGCGGCTTGAGACGTTCGATCACGTCGGAGGCCGTGAGTGGTCGCTGGGCATGCGGCTTCAGATTGATCAGTACGCGTCCATTGTTGAGCGTGGTGTTGCTGCCGTCCACGCCGATGAACGACGATACGCTTTGCACGGCCGGGTCTTCCAGAACAGCCTGCGCCAACCTGCGCTGGCGTTCCGCCATGCTTTCAAACGAAACAGACTGCGGCGCCTCAGAAATTCCCTGGATGACGCCGGTATCCTGTATCGGGAAGAAACCTTTTGAGACGAATATGTAGAGCAGCACCGTTAGCGCCAGCGTGCCGATCGCCACCCATAGCGTCGCCGTCTGACGGTCCAGCACCCAGGTCAGAATCTTGCCGTAACGGGCGATGATGGCATCGAACCATTCGCCGGTCACACGATAGAAGCGGCCCTGTTTTTCCGGCGGGGTGTGCTTCAACAACCGTGCGCACATCATCGGCGTCAGGGTCAGCGACACCACCGCGGAAATCAGGATGGATACGGCCAGCGTGATGGCGAATTCGCGAAACAGGCGGCCGACCACGTCGCCCATGAACAGCAGCGGGATGAGCACCGCGATCAGCGAGAACGTCAACGAAATAATGGTGAAGCCGATCTGCTCGGAACCCTTCAGAGCCGCTTCCATCGGACTGTCACCTTCCTCGATGTAGCGCGAAATATTTTCAATCATGACGATTGCGTCATCCACCACGAAACCGGTCGCAATCGTCAACGCCATCAGTGAGAGATTGTTGATGGAAAAATCCGCCAGATACATGACCGCGAATGTGCCGATCAGCGAAAGCGGCACCGCCACGCTGGGAATGATGGTGGCCGAGAAATTGCGCAGGAACAGGAAGATCACCATTACCACTAGCGCGACAGCAAGCAGCAGTTCGAATTGCACATCCTTCACCGACGCGCGAATGGTGACGGTACGGTCGGTCAACACCATTACATCGATTGATGCCGGCAACGCCGCGGTCAGGTTCGGCAGCAATTGTTTGACGCGATCAACTACCTCAATCACGTTGGCGCCTGGTTGGCGCTGGATATTGAGAATGATCGCGGGTGTGTCATTCATCCACGCGGCCAGCTTCACGTTCTCGGCGTCTTCGATGACGTCGGCGACATCGGTGAGATAGATGGGCGCGCCATTTTTGTAAGCGATGACGATGGCGCGGTATTCGGCTACCGAGCGAAGCTGATCGTTGGCGTCAATGGTGTAGGCGCGCACCGGGCCGTCAAAGCTGCCCTTGGCCTGGTTGACGTTGGCGGCCGCAATGGCGGTGCGCACGTCTTCAAGATTGATACCGGTGGCCGCGAGCGCCTTGGGGTTGGCCTGTATGCGCACGGCGGGCCGCTGCCCGCCCGACAGCGTCACCAGCCCCACGCCCTGTAATTGCGAAACCTTCTGCGCGATCCGCGTATCAACAAGGTTCTGCACCGCCGGCATCTGCATCGTTTTAGAGGTGATGCCAAGCGTAAGAATCGGCGCATCGGCCGGGTTGACCTTGCTGTAGATCGGCGGCGCGGGCAGGTCAGTCGGTAGCAAATTGCTGCCGGCATTGATGGCGGCCTGCACTTGCTGCTCCGCGACATCAAGGGACAGTGTCAATTCAAACTGCAGCGTGATCACCGAGGCGCCACCCGAACTGGTCGAGGACATCTGCTTCAAGCCCGGCATCTGGCCGAACTGCCGTTCCAGCGGCGCGGTGATGCCCGACGTCACCACATCCGGGCTGGCGCCCGGATACATGGTGACTATTTGAATCGTCGGGTAATCGACTTCAGGCAGCGCCGACAGCGGCAATTGGCGATAGCCGAGAAAACCCGCAAGCAGAATCGCCACCATCAGCAACGAAGTGGCAACCGGACGAAGTATAAACAGGCGTGAAGGATTCATCGCGACAATTACTGGTTTTGCTGACGTTGCTCCTGCCGTTTCTTCCTGAACTCCGCCTTCTGCTCGTCGGTCATGCCTTCGAAGCGTTTGCGCATTTCCGCTTTTTGCTCATCGGTCATATCGCGAAATCCGCCTCCACCTTTCGGCGCATCGGGCGTCGCCTTAGTTGCCGCGGCGGGTGCTTTGGTGTCGACGCTTGCAGTTGCGGGCGCCTTCGAATCAACTGGCTTGCCTTCGGGCGCTTTGGTGTCAGCAGCCTTCTGTGCAGGCGCGGACCCGGGCGCACCCTCAGCCGGCTTTCCACCGCCCTTGCCACCCCACTGACCGCGCTTGCCTGGGTCGCCTGGCCCACGCTGGCGCGGCACAAACGGCACGGTCACTTCAACTTTCGCGCCTTCGCGTAGACGGTCAATGCCGTCCGTCACCACCACCTCGCCGGGCGCAATGCCCGATTCGATGGCGACATTGTCATTCTCCGTCGGCCCCATTTTCACGACGCGTAATGTGGTGGTCTTGTCTTCCTTTACCACGTAGACAATGGTGCCTTGCGCGCCGCGCTGGATGGCCGCGAGCGGGATGACCGTCGCCCCTTTGCGCGTATCGACGACCATCTTCACGTTCACGAACTGGTTGGGAAACAGCAGCCCGTCAGGATTCGGAAACTGTGCTTTCAGTTTGATGGTTCCCGTGGTCGTATCGATCTGATTGTCGGTACTGATCAGGAAGCCGGTGGCGAGCTTGTTTTTCTGCTCGCGATCCCAGGCATCGACGGCCAGTTTTTCACCGGCCTTCAACTGCTTGAGCACGCGCTGCAAATTATCCTGCGGGATGGTGAACACAACGGTAATCGGATCGATCTGCGTAATCACCACCAACCCGGTGGCGTCACTCGAACGAATCATGTTGCCAGGATCCACCTGCCGTAAACCGAGGCGCCCGGGAATCGGCGCGGACACTTTGGTGTAGCCCAATTGCAGCCGCGCATTGTCCACCTGCGCCTGATCGACCTTGACGGTGCCCTCGAACTGGCGCACCAGCGATTCCTGCGCGTCGAGCTGCTGTTTGGCGATCGAGTCCTGCGCGAGCAGGGTGCGATAGCGTTCGAGATCCAGCCGCGCATTGTTAAGCTGCGCCTGATCGCGCGCCAATTGGCCTTCGACTTGCGACAACGCTACCTGTAGCGGCTTCGGATCGATTAGCGCGAGCACATCACCAGCGCGCACGATTTGCCCTTCACGAAACAGCACATCCTGCAGCAAGCCATCGACCCGCGCCTTCACGGTCGCCACCTTGAGTGCCGCGACGGTGCCCAAAGCGGTCTGCACCAGATTTATGTCAGCCACTCGCGCGGGAACCGCGATCACCGGCTGTACGCGATTGGGATCAAATGCACCGAAGCGGCCGCCACCACCGCCTCCCTTGCCAGGAGCGCCACCTCCCATCGCTGGTACGTCCGCAGGTCCCGCCTTGGCGGCGGCCGCCTTGGAAGCGCCATCGCTAGAACGTGCCGAATAATAGTTGGCGTAATAGTAATAACCGCCCCCGCCGATCAAAGCTACTAACACGGCCGGGATGAGCCTATTTCGCACCCAAGCGGGGAGGCGCTGCCATTGCGATGAGGAGTCTAGTTGTTGTTGTTTTTGCATGGGAAGATGTGCGAAGGAGATTAAGAAAATGAACGGCGGTGCGGGGCTTGTTGTGGTTGGTGCCCGCGCGATTGGGGAAAGAAATCAGAATTCACTGAACGGCAGAGGACTGTTTCGGGTTGGATATCTTATCCTGTGCCGGGAATTTCCTGCATACATAACGCTGGACAAATGCCTGTCTGCTCACTCTGCCAGCGTTTGACCAGCCTCGGACACGTGAGTTTGTAAGTTATTGTAATCAGGCTGGCAAGCATTGTCGCCCATGCCGATCATTTACACAGGATGCACGCGCCGTCGACGTTGCCGCACCAGATTCAATAGCCACGATTTATCGAACTGGTCGACGGCACGCGTCGTCATCTTTCCGTCGTCAATGAACGCCGCGTCGAATGGCGCAAGTATCGAGCAGGCACCTTAATGCTGGTCGTGCCTGCAAAGCCGCCATGCGCAACTTCAGCCGGCAAACACTCGTTCGGCAAACGTATTTACGAGCCTGGCAAACTCGGTGCTGCGCAGAATGCTGACACCATGTTCGCAGTTTTCAAAGCGATGACTGGTCGCCTGCTGAGCCACGCTGAGAAAACCGGCCTCCTGCCGGACCATCCCCTTGTCGCAGGATCCGTTGACGACCAGCAGCGGTTGCTCGATGGCCGCAAACTTCCGTCGGAAGTCTATCCCGCGCAATGCGTGGACAGCCTGCTCGAACACGCCAAAACTGATACCTGCATCGACCATGGCGTGCACATCGTTTTCCGGCATGCCCATCTGGTTTATCAGCTTCGGAATCGTCCAGCCAATCAACCTGCGTTCACCGAACAGCGCGATAAGTGTTTTGAATGTGACAATCTTGAAGTAGTAAGGCAGCAACGCCATGCCCATCAGGTTTGCACTGCATCCCCCCAACACCATGCCTTTGAGTTGCTCGCGCGGCACAGAATTCGCCGACGCCATCGCGGTGTAACCCCCAAGTGAATCGCCGACAAGAATGACCGGGGCCGGCGCAACCGAATGCACTGCAGCCACCACAGTATCCACCGCGCCGTCGAGCGTGAAGCGTTCGTCACGCCGCGTGCCGTGGCCCGGCAAATCCGGCGTGAGCACGTGAAGGCGCGGGTCGAGATGCCTCCGTACGGCATCCCACATGTGACCGTTGCAGGTTGCACCATGTATCAGAATCAGGACAGGCGCTTCGATTTCAGGAGTGTCGGCGGGTTTCGACATGGTTTTCTCCGGCAGATAAATCCAATACCTATCATACAGGATTGAATTGTCTAGTAATGGTATTTACGATCCGAAAACAGAAATTCGCAGACATTAGCCTTCAATTTCTTAATTTAGTCGCCCGAAGCGCGGCTTCTCGGTGACAAAAATACCACAAAACGAGATTGAACACATTAAACATGTTTGACAGGTTAGCGATGCTGTACTAGAGTTGGTCGAACTGACAAGCAAGAAAGCCACAGGATTGAGCTCAATTACCACCCTGTCATCACTGGAACGCCCTACCTTATCAGCGCAAGTTGCACGGCATCTGCTGGCTTTGGTGACCAAGGAGCAATTGCGGCCTGGTGACGCCGTTCCTAGCGAAATTCAGATCGGCCTGGACTTGCAGGTCAGTCGCGGCAGCGTGCGCGAAGCCTATCGAACCCTTGCGGCTTTGGGAATCCTGGAGATTGAAGGCGGCCGCAAACCGCGGCTGCGCCCTATCGATCCAGGCGTATTGACCCACGTATTCGACTACGCGCTAAACACAGCCCAGGTCAGCCTCGCGCATGTACTGGAGACGCGTCGCGCCATTGAGCTGCAAACCGCACAGTTAGCCGCGCTGTACGCAACCGATGCGCAACGCGCGACGCTGCGCGAGCTGGTCGCCCAGATGCGTGCGGCGGGCGCCGACCACTCGCGCCGGGTTGCCAGCGACATGGCCATACACACCGTCATCGCCGAGGCAAGCGGCAATCCCCTGAACAGCCTGCTGCTTGGCGCCCTGCGCTCGCCGGTAGAGGCATCAGCGCGCATGCATCTTGACGACAGCCGCAGCGAAAGCGAACTGACTCGCGTCATCGATGCGCACGACGCGGTGGTCGAACGGATTTGCGCAGGCGACCCGGTGGGTGCTGCTTCGGCGATGTCGTACCACTTCGATCTCTCGCTGGTCCATGTCAAGCGTCAGGAAATGCAAGTGCGCGGGGCGAATGCGGGTAACGGCGCGGATAGTGCGCCTTCCGTCCGCAGCCCGGTTCAAATGGATACATGAATGATGCGAAGAAGATGCGCGCAAGAATTGTTTGCCCCTAAGCGCCAGTCAACCGGTCACGGCCAATGACTGCTCGCCAGCCCTTCTCTACGCCGCCTGGCGCGGTCAATCAGGCGATTGCCTTCCTGCAAACGCGCTTCGCCGACCGTGTCAACGTCTCGCGCGCGGTGCGCGAGCATCATGCGCGCGGCGAAGGCATCTCGATCAGCCTGCCGCCCGACGCGGTGGTGTGGCCGATCAATAAAGAAGAAGTTTGTGAAATCCTCGCGCGCTGCAACGAACTGGGCGTGCCAGTCATTGCCTACGGCGTCGGCAGTTCGCTTGAGGGGCATGTCAGCGCGCCACACGGCGGCATTTGTCTCGACCTTTCGCGTATGGACGCGGTGCTGGGCGTCCATGCAGAAGACGGCGACTGCGTGGTGCAACCTGGCGTCACCCGTGAGGATCTGAACAAGTATCTCAAAGGCACCGGCTTGTTCTTTCCCGTCGATCCGGGCGCCAATGCCTCGATCGGCGGCATGGTCTCCACGCGCGCGTCGGGAACCACCACCATGCGCTACGGTTCGATGGCGCATAACGTGATGGCGCTGGAAGTGGCACTTGCCGATGGCCGCCTGGTGCGGCTCGGCACGCGCGCGCGCAAATCCTCGGCCGGCTTCGATCTTGTGCATCTGATGATCGGCGCGGAGGGCACGCTCGGCGTAATCACCGAAATCACGCTGCGATTGCATCCGCTGCCGACCCACGTCGCGGCGGCGACGTGCGCGTTTCCCACCTTGAAAGACGCGGTCGAAGCGGTGACCGACATGTGCAACAGCGGCGTGCCGTTTGCACGCATCGAGTTTCTCGATGAACACCAGATCCGCGCCTGCAACCGTCACTCGCAGCTCGGCCTCGCCGAATTGCCGACGCTGTTCATCGAATTCCACGGCACCGAATTGGCAGTCAACGAGCAGACTGGTGTCGCACAGGAAGTCGCGATTGACCACGGCGGCATCGACTTCACATGGGCCACTCAGGCCGAGGACCGCGCCAAACTCTGGCGCGCGCGGCACCTCGCCTACTTTGCCGCGCTTGCCATGCGGCCCGGCTGCGTGAATGTGGTCGCTGATGTCTGCGTGCCGATGTCGGCCCTGGCGGAGTGCGTCGCACGCACCCGCGAGGACATCGACCGCGAGGGACTGGTGGCGCCGATTCTGGGCCATGTCGGCGACGGCAATTTTCACGTGATTTTCATGCCGATGCCCGACCAGCCGGCCGAACATCAGGCGGTTGAGCGCGTGTACAGCGCGATGATCACGCGCGCCCACGCGGCGGGCGGCACCTGCACCGGTGAACACGGTATCGGCATGGGCAAGAAGTCAAAGTTACTGGCGGAATGCGGCCCCGACGTCATCGCCCTCATGCAAGACATCAAGCGGGTTTGGGACCCGAAATCCATTCTCAATCCCGGAAAGATTTTTGGACCGTAATGCCGTGGCACAAGGTTGGCGATACCAGCGCAGTTTTCAAAACAGCAATGAGGAGAAATCAAATGAACACATCTATTACCCCACGCTTCACACGCAACACCATGGCACGGGCGGTCGCGAGTGCGCTGCTGTGTTCGGCCGCACCACTCGTTCAGGCACAAACCGCCGCATCGACGCCGAGCAACACGGAACTGCAAACGGTGGACAAGGTCGTGGTCAGTGCACAAAAACGCGAGCAAGCCGCGATCGACGTGCCGGCCTCGGTATCGACCGTCAGCGCCGATCGCCTGGCGCGCAGCGGCGCTGTTCGACTCGAGGATTACGCGGCGCAGATGCCGGGCCTGTCGGTCTCCGTCGTCTCCCGTGGCTTCACATCGGTGGTATTGCGCGGCATCAGCACCGGCATTTCGCAAGCCACGCCCGCAACCGCGTTCTATATCGACGAGGCGCCGATTGGCTCGATCACCGCCTATGCGACCGGCAGCACGCTCACGCTCGACCTTGACCCTTATGACTTGCGCCGCATCGAGGTACTGAAAGGCCCTCAAGGCACGCTCTATGGCGCCGGCGCCGTCGGCGGCCTGCTGCGCTATGTGGCAGAGCCTGCGGACACGAAACGTTTCGGTGGCAGCATCGCCTTTGGCGCCAACAAAGTGTCCCATGGTGGCGATGGCCATGAAGCGCGCGCATCAATCAATATCCCGCTTGCCGAGAATAGCGCCGGTTTGCGCATCAGCGCATTCGAGCGGGAAGATGCAGGCTACATCGACAACCCCGCCAAAAACCAGAGCGAAATCAACAAAGCCACCACGCGCGGCGGACGCGTGGCGCTCGATTGGAAAATCAACAAGGACTGGGGATTCCAAGTCTGGGGAATGACACGCAGCTTTCGCGCCGACGGCCTCGGTGTGCAGGACCTGACCGGACCGAATTTGACGCCCGTAACAGTGGAATTGGTCCACGCCGCCGCCACACCCGAAAAGCAGTCGACCAATTTCGACGTGTTCAACGCGACCTCAAAGGCCAGGCGGGTGATTTCAATATTGTCGCCTCAAGCACATACCAAAAGATCGACTCGAGCGTTATCGTCGATCAGACCCGCTCCCTGGGCGCGCTATTCTCGGCGGTGCTGCGCATTCCAGGCATCGGCGCGCAGACCCATCAGGTTATCAATACCGAACGCTGGTCGCAGGAATTGCGGGCGCGCAATTCTGCATTGGGCGACAAACTGAGCTACGAGGTGGGATTATTTCTGAACAAGGAAGACAGCACCAACCGCCTGCTGCAGGAAGACCTGTTTATCGCCGCCACAAACGCGCCACTGCCTTTGGGAAAACCCTTGTTCAACGCAATGTTGGGAGTTGAATACAAGGAGTACTCGGTGTTCGGCAACACGACCTACAGCCTCACGCCACAATTCGATGTCACTGCCGGTCTGCGCCACTCGAAGGACGAGCAGCATTTCTCGCAAAATTATCAGGCCTCGTTGGCAGTGGCCGCCCCGGTGGTCTTTGAACAGGATGTCTCGAACAAGAAGACAACATATCTGTTGAGCGGCATTTACAAGCCTGACAACAACACGGCCATCTATGGCCGTATCGCCACCGGCTATCGTGCGGGTGGGCCCAGCGCATTGCCGGCCAATCTGGGTCAGGCATTCTTCAATCCGGATTCGCTGACCAGTTTCGAACTGGGATTCAAGTCTGCATTCGCGGGAGGCTTGGCATCGGTCGAGGCGGCGGTTTTCACTACAGACTGGAAAGACATTCAAGTCCAGAAAGCCACCGTTGCCAATGGCACAACCTACCAGCATTTTGTCAACGCGGGCACAGCCAGGAGCCGCGGTGCCGAGGCGACGCTGCTCGTGTATCCGACCAAGGGCCTCACGCTTCGTGCGACCACCGCATTCACCGATTCGAAGCTGACCGAGGATGCGCCGGTGGTCAAGGGTCTGAACGGCGACCGCATGCCCTTTGTGCCGAGGGTGAGCGGGTCGGTCACAGCCGACTACCGCTTCCCGTTGGGGAACGGCTGGCAGGCCTGGGTGGGCGGATCGGTCGGCCGGATCGGCGAACGGCGCTCAAATTTCAGCCAGCAGCTCAACGCCACCAGCGTTCCGGCCTATACCACGGTCGGCCTTAATACCGGTGTCGATGTCGGCAACCTGCGCGTGACGGTCTCCGGCAAAAACGTGACCGACGTGCGCGGCCTCAACTACATCAATACGATTGGCCTGGCATCCGCCGCCAATCCCGTCGCCTATCCCTATGCCGCCGGCGTCATTCAACCGCGCACGATCGGCGTCGATCTGAGCTGGCAATTCTAGAAAAAAGGTGACGCTTCAAACTCACATCGCGCGCGACTTCCGCCTCGAAAGCGGGGCGGGGCTCGCCGAGGCGGTGACGGCATATCGAACGCTGGGACAGCTCAACGCAGAGGGTACCAATGCGGTATTGATTCTGCACGGCTACACCACTGGCCCCGCCATGCTTGACGCGGGCGCCAATGTGGCGGAGGGTTCATGGAGCGATTTAGTCGGTCCCGGCAAGGCAATCGACAGCAATCGCTATTTCGTGGTCTGCCCGAACATGCTGGGCTCAAGCTACGGCTCGACAGGGCCGGGCAGCATCGACCCCGCAACGAAAGAGCCGTATGGCATCGATTTTCCCGCCATTACGCTGAAGGACATTGTCGCGCTGCAGAAGCGTTTGCTCGATAACCTCGGCGTCACGCGGCTCGCCGCGGTCGCCGGCCCGTCGCTCGGCGGTTATCAGTCATTACAGTGGGCAGTGAGTTATCCCGCGTTCGTCGAACGCGTGGTCGCGGCGGTCAGCGCGCCGTTCAATCCTCCCTCTGCGGTTCAATCCACGCCGCTGAGAGCGCAGCTCGCACTCGAGCCGGCGTGGAACAGCGGCCACCCTGCGCCGGGCGCGATGCGCGATTGGCTGGCGCGCCTGCGTGTGGCCACGCTGACGCGTTACGGGGTCGACGCCGATCTCGCGCCGCGATTTCCTGATCAAACTGCGCGCGCGGCAGAAATACAGCGCCTCGCGATGGACTGGGCGGCAGTTTTCGACGCGTGTTCGCTGCTCACCCTCGCGCATGCCGCCGAGAACTTCGATTTGCGCGCGCGACTCAGCGAAATCCGCGCGCCGTTATTAATGGTGATGTCACGCAGCGACAGTGTGTTCTCGCCGCAACTCGCGCGCGAATTTGCACCCTTGCTGTCGGCGGCGGGTGTGCGCTGGTCCTATTTCGAACTCGACAGCAACAAAGGCCATTTCGCCTCCGGCGCGGACGCGCATCTCTGGTCGGACACATTGCGGGAATTTCTTTCGACTGCGCCGATGGACTGGGTACCACAAGGGATGACAACATGAGTTTGCCCGGGCGCATTGGGCGCGGAATTCTGATCTTTCTCAGCGCCCTGATCGCTGCGGTGCTGGTCGCGGGCGTCGGCTTTATTGGCGCAGGAGAATGGAAGTACCGCAATGCTGCGAGCGCGCCTTTGGGCGGCGTGACCATCATACCGGCCACGAACCCGACAAGCACAAGCGCCGGCACGATGCCGGTGCTGATCCTATTGCATGGCGCGGGCCTGAGCGGACGCATGTGGGATCCTGTGCGCCGCGGACTCGACACACGCTACCGTGTCATCGCGCTCGACCTGCCGGGCCATGGCGTGCGGCGCGAGGAGAAATTCACGCTTCAAGGCACGGCGGCGGTGGTCGCGGCAGCGGCACAATCGGTAGCGCCCGCGCCGGTGATACTGATTGGCGATTCGCTCGGCGGTTATTCCGCCATCGCCGCGGCAGCGTCCATCCCGAAGTCGCAACTGCGCGGCCTGGTGATTGCCGGGGCGGCTGCGAATTTCGAAAACGCCGACTACCTCCGATACATGCGCGATGTGACGATCATCGGTATCCTCGCCACCTTCATCGACGAAACCGAATTCCTTTCGAAACGGCTTTACAAGTTTGGCGTCTCTGAGGAAGACGCGCGCGCGATGACCGCCGGCGGCCTGAGCGCGCGCGCCGTGCCCGCCGCCGTTCGCGCGATGATCGGCGTCGACTTCCGCGAAAAGCTGGCAGCCATGACCGTGCCGGTGTTATTTGTCAATGGCTCGCTGGACACACGCAAGCGCCTGCAGGAAGCGGAGTTTCTTGCGGCCGCGAAGAACGGGCGCGTTCATATCATCGAGAACTGCGAGCACGGCGTGAGCATGCGCCGCAGTGCCGAATTCGCGCAGATCGTGAATGAGTTCGCAGCGCGCGCTTTCGCGTCAACACCTCCTGAAGCCGTCAGGCAATGAACACCCGCCACCTGCTTGACCCGGAACTCGCCGTTGTCGTCGATCAACTGCCCGAGTCCCCGGTCACACGCGAAACGCTTGACGCGTGCCGCGCCAGCGTCGCTGCCGCCGTTGACTTGATCAAGGCGGCAACACCTGCGTATCCGAATATCGAAGTCACCGAGTCAAGAATTCCCGGGCCAGCCGCCGCACTCGATGTGCGTGTGCTGGTCTATCGCCCGCTCGGCCCGCACATTGCGCTTCCCGCACTACTCTGGATCCATGGCGGCGGCTACGTGGCGGGAAATCCTGAATGGGATGATTGGGCCGTCAAGACCATCGTCGATGACACCGGTTGCGTCGTGGTGTCGGTTGACTACCGTCTTGCCCCGGAAACGCCGCACCCCGGTCCGGTAGAGGACTGCTATGCCGCGCTGAAATGGCTGCATGGGCATGCAGGCGAACTCGGTGTCGACACGTCGCGCATCGGCATCGCGGGACTCAGCGCGGGCGGCGGCCTGTGCGCGGCGCTCGCATTGCTTGTGCGGGATCGCGGCGAAATCGCGCTCTGTTTCCAAGCGCCGTTGCAGCCGATGCTCGACGACCGCAGTGCGCTCGAATCGTATTCGCATCCGACCGTGGGCGAATTTATCTGGAAAAAAGACTACAACCATTTTGGCTGGACCGCATTGCTCGGGCACGAACCCGGCCGCGATGGCATTTCGCATCATGCGGCGGCGGCGCGGGCCGAGGATTTGAGCGGCTTGCCGCCCACCTTTGTCGCGATCGGCGCGCTGGATCTTTTCCTCGAGGAATCGATCGAGTATGCGCGCCGGCTGACGCGCGCCGGCGTGCCAACCGAATTGCATGTGTACCCCGGCGCCTGCCATGGTTTCAATTTGCTGGCGCCTGCGGCGCGGGTTTCACAGGACTTTCAACGCGACTTCATCGCCGCGTTGCGGCGTGGACTGCGAATCGATGCGGCGCCGGCTGCTCCCGACCCCGTTGCAAACACCGCGTTGATGGATCAGCTCGCAGCGATGCTGCCCGGCCTGCCCGCGCAGGATCGTGCCCGGTTTGCGATGAGCCTCAGCGTCCCCGAGCCATATGTGCCGGGCGCTGATTCGCTGCCGCAACCGGACGTGCCGCGTGGCACGCTAAGCGCGCACCAATGCGCACCGGGCGCCATTTATCCCGGCGTGGCGCATGACTACACGCTCTATGTGCCGGCCCAGTACGATGACACCCGGCCGGCTGCAATGATGGTATTCCAGGACGGCGCGCGCTATCTCGGCCCGGAACTGAATGCGGCAACGGTGCTTGATAACCTGATCCATGCCGGCGTGATGCCACCGACCGTCGCCGTGTTTGTTCAGCCCGGCGCCAGCGGGCCCGGCCTGCCGATCTACGGCGGACAGGACAACCGCAGCATCGAATACGACTCATTGGGTGATGCGTATGCGCATTTTCTCCTCGACGAACTTTTGCCTGAAGCGACTAAGGGCCTCAACATCAGCAACACACCCAGTTTGCGCGCGATCTGTGGCCTCAGTTCGGGCGGCATTTGCGCGTTCAATGTCGCCTGGGAACGGCCCGACGCCTTCGGCAAGGTCGTCAGCCATTGCGGCAGTTTCGTGAACATTCGCGGCGGGCATGAACTCGCTCCCGCCATCCGTCGTGCGCCACCCAAATCACTGCGCATCTTTTTGCAAACCGGCAAGAATGATCTCAACATCATTTTCGGCCATTGGGTCAATGCCAATCGCGAGTTGGCTGCAGCACTCGAATACGGCGGCTACGATCACCGTCTCGTGGTTGGCGAAGGCGGGCATTCGCTGAAGCACGGCGGAGCCATTTTTCCCGACACGCTGCGCTGGCTGTGGCGCGACTGGCGCACCGCCTGATGTATCGGGCTCAAAGGACCTTCGTCACTCCGCTGCCGTGGCAGACGCATCCGCAAACCTCCCAGAGGAACTCACATGAAATCTGAATTGACGATCACGACCGCCCCCGTGGCACCCGAAATGGCACGCGCGGTCGCACAGGATGGCGCGCACAGCGATGCACCCAGCGACGGCTATCGCACCTACGTCCTGATCGCCCTGTCGGTGGTCGGATTCATGTGCGCCGTCGACAAAGTGGTCATTTCAATGTTCATGGAGCCGATCAAGAAGGAATTCGGTTTGAGCGACACCGAACTCGGCTTGTTAACCGGCGTGGCCTTCGCGGTGCTCGGCGCCATCGCTTCGGTGCCGCTGGCGCGCTGGGCCGATCGCGGCAGCCGAAAATGGATCATCGGCGGCAGCTTCGCGGCCTGGACGGTCATGACCGCGGCGTCGGGCATGGCGATGAACTTTGTGCAGTTGCTGGCCGCGCGCGTCGGCGTCGGTATCGGCGAAGCCGGTTGCATCCCGGCCACCCATTCGATGCTGGGTGACTACTACCCGCGCGAACTGCGGCCCCGCGCCCTGGCCGCGCACAGCGCTGGCACCTACCTCGGACTGCTGGGCGGCATGTTCGGCGGCGGCATACTCGTGCAGACAGTCGGTTGGCGCGCCGGCTTTATCTGGCTCGGATTGGCGGGGCTGGTGATGGCGGCGATCTTTCACTTCACTGTCCGCGAACCGGCGCGCACCGTCGCCTTGCCGCTGGCCGGCGCCGCACCCGGTGAGAGCCTGATTTCGCAGCTGGGCGACCTGCGCGCGTTCGGATTCCTGATCGTTGCATTCGCCACCACGTCCCTGGCGGGCTCGTCGATCATGGTCTGGCTGCCCAGCTATTTCACGCGTGCGTTCGCGCTTTCGCCGATGCAAATCGGCCTCGGCCTCGGAATGTGCATTGGCCTCGCCACTGCGTTCGGTTCCATCATCGGCGGCCAGCTCGCCGTTAAATATGCGCATCATTCCAGATCCTGGGGCGCGGGTTACTCCGCCATCGTCACCATCGCCGTGATGCCGTTCTATCTCGGCAGCTTTCATGCGCCTCATCCGATGCTCGCGTTCGCCATGTTGTTCATGGCATTCCTGATTGCCGGCTCCATCCTCGGCCCGGTATTCTCGACGCTGCAGGATCTCGTCGCGCCGAACGCGCGTGCAACGGCGCTGGCGGTCGTTGCGATGGCCGGCGTGCTGATCGGCCAAGGTTGCGGTCCGCTGCTGGTCGGCGTGATCAGTGACGCTCTGCACATCGAAGGGTCGAACGCGGAAGGCCTGCGCATGGCGATGACCATGGTGGCGCTGGTGAATTTCCTGACCATCGTCGCGTTCTGGATGCTGAAGCGGCGCATTGACTTACTGTCGACTCGCGCCGCCGCAGCGTAGCGTGGCATGCCCGCGACCCAGGTCATTCTTCATCTCGGCATAGGTTCTTTCCACCGCGCGCACCAGGCCGTCTACCTGCAGAGGCTGATCGATGCGGGTGACGTGTCCTGGACGCTGGCCGGCGGCAACACCCGCCCCGACATGGCCGATACCGTTGCCGCCTTGCAAGCGCAGGGTGGCGCGTACACGCTTGAAACCGTGACGCCGGCAGGTGAACGGCGATATGAAACAATCCGCGCGATCAAGACCATCGTGCCCTACGCCCCCGGTCTCGCGGGACTGATTCGCATTGGCGCCGACCCGGCGACGCGCATCATTTCGTTTACCGTGACCGAAGCCGGCTACTACCTGGATGCCAACGATAAACTGGATTTTTCCTTTGCCGATCTCGCCGGCGACATGGCGCGCGCGCGCGATGGCCTCGCCGGCGGCACCACCGCAGTTACCATTTACGCCGCGTTGACCGCGATCCTGCGCAAGCGGCGCCGCAATAACGCCGGCAAAGTCACGCTGTTGAACTGCGACAACCTGCGCCATAACGGCGACCGTTTTCGTGGCGGTTTCATGCAGTTTCTCGAACAGGTAGGCGACGCCGGATTGCGCAATTGGGTTGTCGCGAATACCAGCAGCCCCAACGCGATGGTCGATCGCATTACGCCGCGGCCTGCATCCGATCTGCGCGAACGCGTACGCGACGCAACCGGTTGGGACGATGGCGCGCCGGTGATGGCGGAGAGTTACATCCAATGGGTCATTGAAGACGATTTTTGCAATGGGCGCCCGGCGTGGGAAAAAGTCGGCGTGCAAATGGTTGCTTCGGTCGCGCCGTATGAAGAAGCCAAGATCAGGATTCTCAATGGCAGCCACAGTTGCATTGGGTGGGCGGGAACTCTTGCCGGTTACGGGTTCATTCACGAGGGCGCGCGCGATGATCGCATTCGCCGCTTCGCCCACGAGTACATCACCGCCGATGTCATCCCCTGTCTGCGACCCAGCCCAATCGATCTTGAAACCTATCGCGACCTGGTGCTCGAAAGATTCGGCAACGCAGCACTGGCCGACACCAACCAGCGCGTCGCGATGGATAGTTTTTCGAAGTTGCCGGGATTCATCGTGCCGACTATTCGCGAGCGATTGGCGCGAAATGAGTCGATTGCCGCCATCGCCATGCTGCCGGCGTTATTTCTCGCATTCCTGCAGCGCTGGCATCGCGGCGATTTGCCGACGCCGTACCAGGACCAGGCGATGGACGCCGCCGCCGCGCATGCAATATGTGCAGCCGCCGATCCGATCGGCGCCTTTTGTCATGATCGCGTTCTCTGGGGTGCGTTGGCCGGTGATTCACGACTGATCGATGCTATGCGATCCGCCAGCGAAAAAGTGGCGGTCTTCGTCCGACAGTCCCAGCCGTGAAGGTTTTCCGCATTTTGACCCGCAGGCAATATGTATCCTGAAGACTCGCTGGGGAGGGCGAGCGATGCGCGTGTCGCAGGTGTGCCGCATGCCATCGACCCGCGCCTTCACGGTCGCCACCTTGAGTGCCGCGACAGTGCCCAAAGCGGTCTGCACCAGATTTATGTCAGCCACTCGCGCGGGAACCGCGATCACCGGCTGTACGCGATTGGGATCAAATGCACCGAAGCGGCCGCCACCACCGCCTCCCTTGCCATGAGCGCCGCCTCCCATGGCTGGTACGTCCGCAGGTCCCGCCTTGGCGGCTGCTGTTTTGGATGCGCCGTCTAAGGCTGGTACGGAGTAGTAGTTGACGTAATAGTAGTACGCGCCCCCACCGATCAGGGCAACCAACGCCACCGGGATAAGTCCTTTGCGTACCCAGCCGGGCAGGCGTTGCCATTGCGATGAAGCGAGCGATTGTTGTGTTTTTTGCATAATGAGATGCGCGAAGGAAATTCGGAAGTGAACGGCGGCGGGTGGTTTGTTGTTGGCTGCATCCGCGCGATTGGCGCGAGAAACCGGGATTCATTGAGCTGCCGGGATTTTTTTGCTGGGCTATCTTATCGCTTACATGCGAATTCCTGTGTACGTCGCCGCACAAACGCTAGTTTGCGGACAAGTCGGGGTTTGACCAGCCGCGACCTACCGAGTTTGTAAGCGTTTGTAATATTGCCACGGAGGATTCTAGCCGCAGGGAAGCGGGTGGCTATGACGATTTACTATCCCGCCGGTCAAATACACAAACTCTAGCGCTGGCGCGGCTTCCGGCGGCTTTTTGCTCTGCAACTCCCGCCAGCGCTAGAGTTTCGCAATTGCTTCAAATCTCTGCAATTTTGAAGTTCCATATTGTTTCGCCCCACAACCGCTATCGATCGGGCACGGCAGTGGAGTTCAATATATCCAAGGGAATGGCAAAATTCCTGCGCGTGTCTGATTGAAATTCAGCCATCAGAATCGTGGATCCGTCTGGCAATGAAGTCACTTCGGCCAACTTTTCATCTGGCACATTCACCAGCAATCCGTCCAACGTCATGCCGTGCTTCTCAAGGCTTACGCGAGCAATTTGCACCCATCGTAAATTGGCTTCAGCATGTTGTCGTCCGGACGATCCCGGCGTGGTACGCCTGAATTCTGCCTGCATATGATTGTCGCGAGCGTCCAAATAGGCACGGAAATCTTGCGCTAGCTGCTTGTCGACGGCAGGCGTGCCCATGCGATCTGGCGCGCCCATGGACAACTGGTCGTTACCGACAGTACGAAGTAGTGCCAAAACCCGGCCACCTATCTTTGAAACGTATTGGCTGGCCACTTGCAAGGTTACGCGGCGCGCAAACAACACCAATATCTCACTGGTTGGAGGCAATAATAATGATGCATCGTTGGACGTTTGCGGCACAATTCCAGCTTGCGATGATTCTCCGCGGGGGCGAATAGCGAGCCTGAGCTGGCGCTCTCGTTCGAACGCTTGATTGCCTGCCTGGATCCGCTCGCGAAGAGAGGATCGATACGCAGCCTGAGTCGCCTCGTATTTTGATACTTTGTCAAGCGGCGGTCCTATATCCGCTCTCGCGTGATGCGAGAAAACCGTCGCACTGAGGAGAACACTCGCACATAGCATTTTCATTGCATTCCAGCCTTTGACGAGACTAATTGACGCCAATCGAAACCGCGATCAGTTCATGCACTGGAACAATCGTAACGACATTTTCGATGTTGCATCACATGAGTCACGAAATTGCTAGTGGGAATAATGAAGTCGAAAGGCCAAGGGGCAATCGGCGGTTTGCCCGTGATCGCCAACTACTATTCGACACTCAGCATCGCAAGGTTTTCCTCCGACCGAACTACTGATCAACCGCCCAATGCCTTATACAAATCCGCGACCGCCGCCCTCAAACCACGCTCAGCCTCAATACGATTAAGTTCCGCCAGCAGCAGGCCACGCTCGGCATCAATCACATCCAGCTGGCTCGCTACGCCATTTTCATAGCGCAGCTTGGCGAGGTTCCACGACTTGCCGAGCGAGCTTACGCGCCGCGTTTCGATTTCGAATACTTCGCGCGCGGCGGTTTGCGCCTGGATGGCATCCTGGACTTCGCGGAACGCATTCGCAATCGCGCTCCGGTATTGCGCGAGCGCCTGTTCATTGCGTGCTTCCGCGACATCCACTTGACGGCCAACGCGCCCCGCGCCCCACAACGGCTGCGTGAGGTTGCCGGCAAAATTCCAGATTCGTGCGGGGCCGCTGAACAAATCGCCCAGCGCGCTGCTTTCGCCGCCGAACAATCCGGTCAGGCCAATCGACGGGAAATAAGCCGCACGTGCAACGCCGATGCGCGCATTGGCCGCAACCAGTTTCTGTTCGGCTTCGATCAGGTCCGGGCGCCGCAACAGCAGCTCCGACGGCAGACCCGCCGGCGCAACGATGCTGGTGCCGGGCATCGCCGTGCCCGGCGGCGCGGACACACGATCGACCTTGCCCGACATGATTTCGCGCGGTGAACGCCCGAGCAGCACTTTGAGTGCCCGCTCCTGATTGCCACGCTGGCTCTGCAATGGCGGCAGTTGCGCGCGCCCGGCATCGACTTCCGCCGAGCGCTGCTGATAGTCAAATTCTGAAATAACGCCGGCGTCGAAACGCTTTTTCTGCATATCGAGTGCCTCCTGTCCGCGTCTGATGCCGAGCTCGATCGCGGCAGTGCGCGCATCGAGTGACTGCAGGTTGAAATAACCCTGCACCACCTGTGTGGCCATGGACAGGCGCAACGCATCGCGATTGGCTTCCACCGACAATAGGTCGGCGCGAGCCGCTTCCGAGCCGCGCCGATATTTGCCCCAGAAATCGATCTCATAGGAGACGTTCAGGGTCGCGCGGTTGGTCGTGGTTTGCACCGGCTGGCCTGGTCCTGAATTGTTGCTGGCCTCGGAATTTCGATTGCGGGTGCGCGAAGCGGTCGCGTAGGCGGATGGCAATTGATCAGAAACGGCGAGCCCCAATTGCGCTTGCGCTTCTGTTACCCGTGCCGCCGCCGCGGACAAATCCAGGTTGTTCTTCAATGCCTCATCCATGATGAGGTTCAACACTGGGGCGTTAAACGTCTTCCACCAGTTGCTCGACGATGCGGCAATGGTGGCGCCCGCCGGCGCCACGGCGTGGCTCGAAGGCAAATCCATTTTCGGACGCTGGTAATCCGGGCCGACGGTGCAACCGGCCAGCAACGCTCCGATTGTGATCGCGATGAGTGTGGGTTTCATGGTCATTTTCATCTTAGCGTTGATCCGCCGGCAGTGAATGATGTCCCGGCGCGGGTACCACCTTGCGCGTGGCCAGTGCATGTGCGTGCGATGCCTCGGTACGAATATCTTCCTCGCTTCGCGATTCATTCAGTTTTCGGTCGGTAATCACCTTGTAGAACAGCGGCACAAAGAAGATCGCCAGAAAAGTCGCCGCCAGCATGCCGCCCATGACACCGGTTCCCACCGAATGCCGTGCGCCCGCGCCGGCCCCGGACGAAAACGCCAGTGGCGCGACACCGAGGATGAATGCCAGCGACGTCATGAGAATCGGCCTGAACCGCAGCCGCGCCGCTTCCATGGCCGCCGCCGCCGCACTCATGCCCTCCTGCGATTTGTACACCGCGAATTCCACGATCAGGATCGCGTTCTTCGCCGCCAGTCCCAGCAGCGTCACCAACCCGATCTGGAAATAGACATCGTTGGTTAGCGGCGCGCTGCCGAAGAACATGCGCGCATATCCGCCCAGCCATACCGCGACCAGCGAACCAAAGATACCGAACGGCATTGCCAGCAGCACCGACAGCGGCAGCGACCATTTCTCGTATTGCGCGGCAAGAATCAGAAACGCCATGACGGCGGCGAGCATCAACGCCAAGCCGGACGTACCGGACGCACGCTTTTCCTGAAACGACGAACCGGTCCAGTCGAAGGTCATATCGGACGGCAATACTTGCGCGGCGATTTTTTCCATTTCGGCGATCGCTTCACCCGAGGATCTACCCGGCGCGGCCTGGCCCATCAGTTTCACGGCAGGCAGATTGTTGTAACGGTCCAGTGTATCCGGGCCGGCAGAGTGTTCGATGTTGGCGAACGCGGAGACCGGCACCATCGCGCCACGATCGCTGCGGACGAATATGCGGCCAATGTCATCGGGACGCTTTCGGTACTGGCTGTCGGCCGACATCAGCACCTGCCAGGTGCGGCCGTACTTGTTGAAGTCGTTCACGTAGTACGTACCCAGCGTGGCAGCAAGCGTGTTGAACGCCGCATCCAGCGGGATGCCCAGCGCCTTGGCTTTTTCGCGATCCACATTGACCTTGAGTTGCGGTGACGCCGGACGCCACAGCGTCTGCACGCCGGCCAGCACCTTGCTCTGCGATGCTGCCCCCTGGATGCCGTACATGGCCTGCACCAGTTTTTCCGCCCCGCCCTCGCCTTTGTTCTGGATGTAGACTTCGAAGCCCGCGGTATTGCCAAGACCGAAGATCGGCGGCGGCGCGAAGGCCAGCACCATTGCCTCCTTGATGCCGCCGGTCTTCATGAAGAACTCTCCGACTAACGCCTGTACGGGAACGCTGCGCTCGTCCCAATGCTTCTGCGTGACAAAAATGGTCGCCGCGCTATTGCGGTAACCGCCGCCCAGCATATCGAAGCCGGTGAATGCCACCACGTCCGTGTTGTTCGGATTTGACTTGATTGCCGCGACCACTTCGGCCACGACTTTGTCGGTGCGATCGAGCGACGCGCCGTCCGGCAGGAACACGGCAGCGATGTAAAAGCCCTGATCTTCATCCGGCACCAGTGAGCCCGGCGTGGCTTTCCACAGACCTGCCGTGATCAGCACCATGCCGACGAACAGAATCACACCGAGCGTGCCGCGCTTGATCATCCACAGCACGCCGTGGGTGTAGCGTTTGGTGACGCGCGCGAACCAGCCGTTGAACCATGTGAAGAATTTTCCGGTCGGCCTGCTCGTGAGTTGTCCGTCCAGGCGATGCGCTTTCTTCAGCACGACCACGCACAGTGCCGGCGTCAGCGTCAATGCGACGATGCCGGAGATCACCACGGCAATCGAGATCGTCACCGCAAACTGCCGGTAAAGCTCGCCAGTCAGGCCGCCCAGGAACGCGATCGGGATGAACACCGATACCAGCACCAGCACAATGGCAATCACCGGTCCGGTGACTTCCTTCATGGCCTTGATCGCCGCGACGCGAACTTCCAGGCCTTCCTCGTGAATGATGCGTTCGATGTTTTCCAGCACGACGATGGCATCGTCGACCACGATGCCGATGGCGAGCACCATGCCGAACAGCGTGAGCGTATTGATCGAATAGCCAAGCAAATACAGGCCGGCAAAGGTACCAATCAGCGACACCGGCACGGCGGCAAAGGGAATCAGCGTGGCACGCCAGTTCTGGAGGAAAAGGAATACCACCAGGAACACCAGCGCCATCGCTTCCGCAAGCGTCTTCAATACTTCACGAATCGACACCTCGACAAAACGCGTGGTGTCGTACGGGACGGAATAGGCAAGCCCTTCCGGAAAACGTGTGGCCGCGGTGGCCAGTGTGGTCTTCACGTCTTTCGCCACGTCGAGCGCATTGGCGCCCGGCTGCAGGAAGATTCCCACCAGCGTGGCGGGCTTGCCGTTGATGCGGCCGATGAAATCGTAATCCTTCGAACCCAGCTCGACGCGCGCGATATTCTTCAATCGCAGCGTATTGCCATCGGGATTGGAGCGGACGATGATGTTCTCGAACTCCTCCACCGTGGCGAGGCGGCCCCGGGTGGTGACGGTGTACACCATGTCCTGTCCGCCACCATTCGGCGCCTGGCCGATCTTGCCGGCGGCAAACTGCGCGTTCTGTTCATTAAGCGCGCGCGCCACTTCATCCACGGTCACTTTCAGCTGCGTCATGCGATCCGGCTTCAGCCAGATGCGCATGGCGTAGTCCTTGGCGCCGAAGATCTGCACGCTGGTCGTGCCGGGCAGCCGCTTCAGGGTATCGAGCACATTCAGGGTGACGTAGTTGGACGTGTATAAATCATTGAAGCGGCCGTCAGGCGAATAGAACGCGACCACCTGAAGGAACGCCGACGAACCCTTCTCCACCGTCACGCCCTGGCGCCTGACTTCCTGTGGCAGCTTGGCTTCCACTTGTTTGACGCGGTTGTTGATGCTTTGCGCCGCCTTGTCGACGTCGGTGCCAATCTCGAAGGTCACCTGGATGGTGACGAAGCCGTTCGACGACGACGTGGAAGACATGTACATCAGGCCTTCCAGACCTGTCAGGGCATTTTCGATCGGCGCGGCAACGGTCTGCTCGACCACTTCGGCCGACGCGCCCGGATAGATGGCGGTGACCTGTACGACGGGTGGAGAAATCTCCGGATACTGCGCAATAGGCAGGGCACGCATCGCCGCCAGTCCCGCAATCACGATGAAAATCGAGATCACGAAGGCAAAGATGGGCCGGTCAATAAAGAAGCGGGAGAACATGGGAGGGACCTCTCGCTTACTTCTTGGATTCAGAAGCACTTGGGGCTGCGCCCTTGCCTTGCGCTGGCGCGGCTTGCGCCGCAGCAGCCTTGGCGGCTTCTTCAATGGTCATGGGTTGAACAGGTTGACCTGGCGCAAAGATGCGTGCCATGCCATCGATGATGACCTGATCACCCGCCTTCAGGCCCTGGCGGATGATCCACGCGTTTGCGTTGTTGCCATTGAGCGTCACCCATTCACCTGGGACGACTGGCCGCGACTCAGCGGCGGGCTTGCCGTCCGCACCCTTGCCAACCACGTAGACATATTTACCCATCGGACCATCGAGCACCGCGCGTTGTGGTACGGCAATCGCCCCGGGCCGCGAGGCGCCCGTGAGTACGACGCGCACGAATTGTCCCGGCGCCAACAAGCCGTCACCATTCGGAAATACCGCGCGCGCCGCATAAGCACCGGTATTCGCATCGGCTTTATAATCGCTGAAGTTCAATTTACCGACCGGCTTCAGCGGCTGGCCTTCGGAAGTCTTCAGCTTCACCACATAACCGGACGCGGGCAGCTTCAGTGATCCGGCAGCGAGCTCGTTCTGCGTGGCGCTGCGATCGCTGTCGGCAATCGCGAAGTTGACATGCATGGGATCGGTCTGCGCGAGCGTGGCGAGCAGGCTGTCGCCCGCCGCATTGGCGAGTGCGCCTTCCACTTTCAGGGCGCGGCCGACCACGCCGGATATCGGCGCGCGGATATCGGTGTATCCAAGATCCACACGCGCCGCCTGCAACTGCGCCTGCGCCTGCTTGAGTTGGGCGCGCGTCACGTCGAGCGACGAGGCCGCCGTGTCCCATTCCTTCTGGCTGATCGCCTTCGCCTCCACCAGCGGTTTCAGGCGAGTGTATTCGCGCTCGGCGAATTTCCAGTTGGCGTCTGCCGTGGCGACGCCGGCCTCTGCCTGCGCGGCCACCGCGGCATATGTCGCCGCATCAAGCTTGAACAGCGGCTGGCCGGCTTTCACGGCCGTGCCTTCTTCATATAGACGTTTTTCGACGATGCCGTTCACGCGGGCGCGAATTTCGACTTCGCGCGAGCCATTGGTCTGGCCGACGAATTCACGCTCGACCGGAATCTCACGCGCGGCGATCACCTCATACGTGACCATCGCCGGCGGCATGCCGTGAAAGCCGCCGGGTGCACCGCCTTTGTCGCAGGCGGCGAGCGTGGCCAAAAGCGCCAGCGCCGTCGCGGACAACGAGGGACGCAATGGGGAATGCGATGACGAGAAAAGTCGGGCATGCATGGAATGTTCCTTTCGCTCGGGGCGAGCGTTACGCTTTGCGGCGCAGATAGCCGTAATGCCCCTTGATTGTTTTTGATGGCGAGAATTCCGGGAAGGTCGTATACTACATACATTCACGGATGTATGTAAAGCGGATTTTTGTGACCGGGGTTGATCATCGTCAAAAATGTCCGGATGAATAGTAGGGATACTCAAACCGCAGTCGGATATTTGTCGGCGCGCAAATGTATCCGCGCTGCATGACATAAACAAGCGCCGCAAACGCGCATGCCGCATCATCGGAGTTGTTGCATGGCCCGCAGAACGAAGGAAGAAGCGCAGGAGACCCGCAATCGATTGCTTGATACGGCGGAACACGTCTTCAATGAGCGCGGCGTTTCGCGCACGTCGCTGGCGGAGATTGCCGAAACGGCGGGGCTCACGCGCGGCGCCATCTATTGGCACTTCAAGAACAAGCTCGATCTGTTCGATGCCATGATGGAACGCGTCACGCTGCCGATGGAGCAAGTCACCGAAGAATTCGCCGACGCGAGCCTTGCCGATCCGGTCGGCTACATTCGCAATCAGTCGGTCGCCATCCTCAAGAACATCGACAAGAACCCGCGGATTCAGCGCGTGTTCGAAATCATGAGCCACAAGTGCGAATACGTCGATGAGATGGCGCCACTGAAAGTACGCCACCTCGAAGGCCGCAGCGACTGCGTGTCGCACATCGAGCAAGGCTTTCGCAATGCGATCAAGAAAGGGCAACTGCCGAAGACCGTTAAACCGCGCCTCGCTGCGATCGGCCTGCATGCCTTGATTGATGGACTTATCATGAATTGGCTGCTTGACCCGAAATATTTTTCGCTTGCGCGCGATGCGGAGAAGATGATTGATTGTTTCTTGCGGGGGTTGGGCAGTGCGCCGGCAGCCGTTGCGAAGAAGAAGGCGCGTGCCACCTAAGGTGTGCTAACTCTAGCGCCGGAGCGGCTTTCCGGACTATTTCGGCCTGCAATGCCCGCCAGTGCTTGTGTTTGCCTTTCCGCACACATAATCATGCTGCAATCATGGTTGCTCTGAGGTTCGCCAACGGGAGATTGCAAACAATTCTCTTGCGATGCGCCACTTGGGCAAACTACAGGCCCACCACGCATACAAAGTCGATGGCACCACAAATCGGTGATCGCAGTTTCAACTCGACCCAGTTCACTCGCGCGCGCACGTCAGTTCCAATTCGTGCCAACCGACTTCAAACCCCTGGTTTGTTTCGCTTTCCTCGCCGCATTGTCATCCGCGCTCAGCATTGCGCGAAATGAGCATCCAATAGCCAGGTGGGGATAGAAAAGTTGGTCATGTCACATCAGATTTGCATTCCACCACGACCGCAGGTGGTCCATTCGACGCCAAATGATATGAGCCTTTTCGCGCGCCGACCGCCGTGCCTGAATAGGTTTGCGGCCACAAATGTCCGGTTTTGGCGAACCAATACGCTAAACAGGTTAGGAGGGTCTATTTGCTGCGTTGGCATGGACTCTCGTTCGCCACCGCAAACCGAGGTCGCCACCACGTGTGCCTGGCAAAATCCACAACCGGAGTTCGTCGATGGAAAAATTCATCACCTTTGTAGTGAACCGGCGCCGTTGGGTACTGGCCGGGATCGTTATGGTTACCTTGCTGTTTTGCTTGCAGTTGCGCCAGTTGCAGGTCGTGATCGATACCGCAAAACTGTTGCCGCCAGATCACCCCAACGTCGTGGGCACGGTCAGCGCCGAAAAACTGTTCGGCTCGCGCCATGTCGTTGTCGTTGGTATTAGTGCAAAGGACGGTACATCCGCATACTCACCGACAATTCTGAACGCGGTGGTCGCATTGACCACGTCGATGGCAGATACGCCCGGGGTAAAACGGCACACGCTATTGTCGGCCAGTGCCGGGCGTGCCAAAGCAATTTCCGGCTCAACGTCCGAATTGACGGTGGAGCCAATGCTTGGTGTAAGTGTCGCGGTTGTGACGGCCGAGGATGCTGAGCGCTTCCGCGTCAATGTCGCCACAAATCCGGTTTACCAGAACGGCCTGATCTCGCGCGATGGGCAACTTGCCAGCGTGTCGTTTTCAATTGCTTCGGGCGCCAAGGGATTCCGCGAATCGATGGACAAAATCCACGCGGCAATCGGCAAGCAGGCCGCCGCCAACCCCGGATTGCACTACGCGGTTGCCGGCGCGCCGGCGCTGTTCGCTGAAGTCGAGCGACTGTCCGCGCGCATGGCGTTTCTTTTTCCCATCGCGGTATTGCTCATCGGACTCATCCATTTCGAAGCCTTCCGCACCTGGCAAGGGCTGGTCCTGCCGCTGGTGACGGCACTGCTCGCCGTAGCGTGGGGCTTGGGAATCATGAGTGGACTGGGAATTGAGATGGACGCTTTCAACGCGGTCACGCCGATTCTCATTCTCGCCGTCGCAGCGGGACATGCCGTGCAGATTCTGAAGCGCTATTACGAGGAATTTGAGCGGATTTCACGGATGCACCCAACCTGGGACCCGGCTGCGGCAAATCGCGCCGCTGTTATCGAATCCCTCGCAAAAATTGGCCCGGTAATGTTGACGGCTGGCGGCGTTGCGGCGGCCGGCCTGTTTTCGCTCGTCACCTTTGAAATCGCCACCATTCGCACATTTGGCATTTTTACGGGCCTGGGCATCGTTAGCGCACTGATTATCGAATTGACATTTATCCCTGCGTTGCGTGCCTGCCTCAAGCCACCGAAATACGTCGAGTCTCCAGCCGGCGATGTGCGCACAGACCAAACAACCGCCGCCAGGTCACGCACCTGGGACCGTTTCGCCGGCGTCGTTTCTGCCGCGGTACTGCGCCACCGCATCGCGGTTCTCGCCGGATTCGGCATGCTCGCGGCCGCGTCCTCGTTCGGACTTCTGCATCTCAATCAGGAAAATTCAACCAAGAGCTACTTTGGCAAACGTGTGCAGGCTAGGATGGACGACGCCCTTCTGAATGAAAAGCTCGCCGGAACGAATACGCTGTTCGTCGTTTTTAGCGCCGCCAGTGAAGATCGAATGAAAGACCCACAAGTGCTGCGGGTCATTGCGGACACGCAGGCGTACATCCAGGGTCTCCCGGATGTCGGTAAAACAATTTCAATCGTTGATTTCCTGAAGCAAATGAATCAATCGATGAATGGTGGTGCGGCATCCGCGTACACGCTGCCATTGTCGCAAGCAGTGATTTCTCAATATTTGCTGCTTTACAGCCTCAGCGGCGAACCCGGCGATTTCGATGCTTATATTGACTACGGCTACAAGAACGCAAACCTGCTTGTGTGGATGAAAAACGATACGAGCCGGTATGCCAACGCGATCCTCAAAGACGTACGGGCATTCGTTGAGCCACGTTTGCCACCAGGTATTACCCTAACCATTGGCGGAAGCGCGCCACAGGCCGCTGCCATTTCGGAAACGCTGGTCGCGGGCAAGTTAAAGAATGTCACCCAAATCATCATCGTGGTTTTTGTCGCGGGCTTATTGGTGTTCCGCTCGCTGCTCGCCGCAGTCTACATTGTCGTGCCGCTGCTGGTGACCGTATTGGTTAACTTCGGCGTCATGGGATTGACCGGCATTCCCCTGAACACCCCCAATTCGGTCGCATCCGCGTTGGCCATCGGGATCGGGGCGGACTACTCGATTTACCTGATGTTTCGCATACGCGAAGAATTTGTCCGTCTCGGCGACCTGGACGCCGCGCTGCGCGAAACATTTCGCACCGCCGGACTGGCGATTGTTTACGTGGCCAGTGCGATCATCGGCGGCTATTCCGTACTGCTGCTGTCGGTCAATTTCTACATTCATATCTGGTTTGGCCTGCTAATTGTCCTTTCCATGATCGTCAGCGCCATTTCTGCGCTGGTGCTGGTGCCGGCGCTGATCAAGATCTGGCCACCCCGTCATTTGCAAGCCACCGTGCCCACGCCGCTGCTAACGCCGGCCGCCTCGGGGCGCATGGCCATGTTGGCGCTTGGTGTGGTGTCACTAACCCTATCCGGCGCAGTAGCGATACCGGAAGCCAGGGCACAAACACAAGGACTTGGATTTGGGCTTGGCCAGGGGCAGGTCCAGACGCCACCCAATGGGGAGCAACTTTCGGCCGACGTCATCATGGAGCGAAGCTATCAATCGAGCCGTCTCGCGGGTTCAACATCGGAGGCGACGTTTCGTCTGGTGAACGCAAATGGTCACGAGCGCATTCGTAAAACATTTGGTGCAACCAGGCTTGGCATTGACGGCATTGGAAGTCAGCGCGTCATTCGCTTCCTGTCGCCATCAGACGTGCGAAATACCACCACGTTGCTGGTGGAGAGGGCAGGCGAGGATGAAGTGTCGGTGTATTTGCCCGCACTGAAAAAAACCCGCCGGCTCTCGCGCAACAACAAGAAGGCCAGCTTCGTCGGCACCGACCTTTCTTACGGCGACATGATGGGGCATCGGCCAGGTGACTGGATCCACAATCTCCTGCGTTCTGAAAAAATCGACGGCGCAAGTACTTATGTCGTCGAGTCGCGTCCCAGGACGCCGCTCATCGCTGAAGAAACCGGATACAGCCGCCGCACGAGCTGGATCGCGGCAGAAACTTACGTCCCGCTCAAAGTGGAATATTTCGATTCCGCGAACGTACTGCTGAAAACCATTCTATACGCTGACATTGAGCAGGTTGATGATCGTGACGCGGGCAAATCGCATAAGCACCAAGCTATGCGGATCGACGTCAAAAATGCACAGACAAATCATCAAACCTTCATAAAGTTCGAACGCTTTCGAGCGAGCTCAAGCGTAAACGAATCGTACTTCTCACGCGTTACCTGGAGAAAGAGGAGTGACCCGCGATACAGTGCAATCGCGCTGGTTTCAACGCCGCCATACCGTTGCGAGCTGCATGTTCCCGGCTGCCTTGGCTTTCATTGCGCCGCTGGCAGTTTGCGCGGAAAGCGCCGGCGCCCCGGATGTGCCAACACCATTTGGCGAGTGTCGAATTGGCACCTGGAGCGGTACGCGCAATCTGGATGACGACGACGCACGGCTGAAAGTCACCTGCCTCGCGCAATGGCGCATCCCGCTCGGCGAATATTTCCGCGGCAATATAAGTGGGCGCGCGGGATTTGCGGATGCGTCGCACGGTCCAGCCGACAGCGATGCGCACGGCGCCGGCAATATGGCGTCTCGCGTACGCGAAAGCTATATCGAATATGAGCGGGGATTCTTGCGCATCCGGGCTGGCCGGCAAAACATTGCATGGGGCCGGTCGGATCGCTTCAACCCGACGGACAATTTGTCGCCGCGCGATTTCACGTTCTTGTCGCAGGAAGATGACGAGCAGCGAAACGGCATCGCCGCACTGTCAATTGACGCAAAGGTGAATGGCGAATGGTCATTGTCCGGTATTTACGTTCCCCGCTTTACGCCACACGTGATGCCAAACGGTTTGCTTCCGAGCACAATAATCTTTGAACATCGTCCCGCCAAACACGAAGTTGCGCTCAAACTGGATCGCGCGGGCAAGGACGTGGACTGGTCGCTCAGCTTCTATCGCGGCTTTGACCGCTTTGCGCGCTTTCGCGCGATGTCGCCCTTTTCACCGCCGTTTGCGCCGCCGTTTGCGCCACTCGTCATTCCGACGATCAGCGCGCGGTTTGACCCGCAACAAACCCTGGGCGCGGATATCGCATTCAATGCCGGCAAATTTGCTTTCCGCGCCGAGGCGGCGGCATCGCGCTACTCGTCACCCAACGAGCCCTCGCGAACCGTCAATCGCGCGGTGGCCGGTGTTGATCGCGGCTTCTTTGAGACCGGCAATATCAACGTGCAACTATTTTCAATCCATCGGGCCAACTACGTGCGCGCGACGGCGCAGCCCATCGACATTCAACGGCTCATCGACGGTCTTGACCGTTTGAATAGCGAATTTGGCCGGTTCGAAACCGGCGCCACCCTACGCGTCTCCAATCGATTCCTGAACGATCGGTTGCGGGTGGAGCTGGGCGCTATTTACGATTTTTCCGGCCATGGCTCCATTCTGCGACCGCGCCTCGCCTATAGCTTCTCGGATGCGATCCGGCTTTCTGCCGGAGCCGATTACTTCCACGGCGCGGATCAATCCTATTTCGGCGCGCGAGTAAAAAATAATCTTGCCTATCTGGAGTTCGCATGGATATTTTAGTGAAGGAGTCATCGCACATTCCGTTGCCTTCTTCCGCGTTTCGGGCGGCCGCGAAGAATATGCCGAGTGCTGTCGGAATGGGCAAAAGCGATGCGGGCGACGATGCACTTCTCGCGACGCTCACAGCGGCTCGCGGCGATCACATTGAGTTTGCCAAACTCCCCGCCCTGGAGCGGCGCGGCTTTGCGATCCTGAAGCATGCGCTACGCGCGGTTGCGGTTTTCTCACCCGGTCTTGCCGCGCACCTGAGCTTGAAGATCATGCGGATGCCGCCAAAGGCGCGTCCCAAGCCGAGACATCGCGCGCTGGTTGCATCCGCGGCGCGCTTCGAATTGAACATTAATGGCTTGCCGGCGCATGGATACGCATGGGGCGCGGGACCCGCGGTTATCTTCTGCCATGGCTGGTGCGCCGACGCCAGTTGGTTCGCGCCCTATGTGGTTGAACTAAATCAACGTGGCTTTCAAGTAGTCGCATTTGACGCACCGGGACACGGCCTTACCGCGCGCGGTCCTACCGATATGTTTGGTTTTGCTGCGTGCATCGGTGGCGCCAGCAATTGGGTGATGGCGCAAGGTGGTCAGGTGCAGGCCGTCGTCGGGCACTCTGTCGGCGGTGTTGCGGCCGCGCTGGCCATGCGCGATTGGAACATTCCCTGTGACAGGCTTGCACTGATCAGCGCATTCACCGATTGCAACTGGGTTGCCGACGCGTTCATCAGAATGACCGGGCTATCACGCGATATCGGCGAACGCATGCGTAAACAATACGCGAGCCTCAGCCGTGAGCCGTTCGCGTTAAAGCGCACCTCGGTCGTGGACATGATCCGGCACGCGCCCGCGCATGTCTTTCTGGCCCATGATAGAGACGATGCCGATGTGCCGTTCTGGCACAGCCTCGTCTTGCTGGAAGGTTGTCGCCGTGCACATTTCTATCACACTCGCGGTTGTGGGCATCGGCGCGTGCTGCGCGACGCCGGTCTCGTCAATGCGCTGGTCCGGTTCGTCAGCAGTTGAGTGGATGCGATTATGCCCGCACCTCGCCTCTGATGAAAAATTCACGCCAAATGCCGTTCGTTGCCCAGCGGCTATACTCTTGCGATGGGAGATATTACAGAGTTGATTCGCGCTTCAAACGATGGCGACCAGGACGCACTTGGCAGCCTTTTTCAATTGCTCTATGCCGATCTTCGCGTTATCGCGCATCGCCGTATGCAGACTAACGGCTCGGTCACATCCCTGGATACAACCTCGCTTTTGCATGAGTCATATCTGCGATTGGTCAGTGGCGGAAAGCTTCAACTTAACGACCGCAAGCATTTCTTCGCTTACGCGGCCACGACCATGCGCAATATCGTCGTCGATTTCGTGCGTGAACGGCGCAGCGAAAAGCGCGGTAGCGACATCCTGATTGTCACCCTGAACACAACCATTGCGGAATCGGCAAGTGCCGAAAGTGACGAAGTCCTTCGCGTTCAGGAGGCGCTTGAGGTACTGGGCCAGCTCGACGAGCGTTTGGTCAGAGTCGTCGAATTGCGTTATTTCTGTGGATTAAGCGAGACGGAGATCGCGGATGTGCTTGAGCTGAACGAGCGGACGGTGCGCCGTGATTGGGAAAAAGCGAAGTTACTTCTCGCGAGTGTGCTGCAAGAGAAATGAGACGGGTGCACTAGTCACGAAACATTGGTTTTTCAGCGCTCATTAAGGAACGACTCAGTATGGCCGTCGCACTTCAGGATTTGCCGACCCTTTCGCGTCTCCTTGACGATGGCTGGGAGCTCAGCGCCGCCGAACGCAAGCTTTGGCTGGCGACATTGCCGCCCGAACACCAGCGTTTCAGCCAAACGCTTGACGAAATGCTGTCGCGACAAGCTGGCGTGGAAACGGATGTGTTCGTCAAGCCGCTGAACCATGCGGCAGCCGATTTTTTCGGCAGCAGTGATCGCGCCGCGCCCAGCGCGCCTGCCTGGTCCGAAGGCAGCGATGTCGGTGGCTACCGCCTGATTCGCGAAATTGGTCTCGGCGGCATGGGTGCGGTGTGGCTGGCCGAGCCGAGTGACGGTGTATTGAAACGACAAGTGGCGTTGAAAATGCCACTGTTTGCGATCCACAACAAGGCACTCGCGGAGCGGTTTGATCGCGAGCGCGACATTCTGGCGAGCCTTACGCATCCCAATATCGCCCGCCTGTACGATGCGGGCGCCACCCAAAGCGGTCAGCCCTTCCTCGCGCTTGAGTATGTTGAGGGGTTATCCATTACGCAACATTGTGTTGAGCGGAAGCTGACGATTCCGGCGCGCATCCGGCTGTTTATGCAGGTGCTCGCCGCCGTTCAGCACGCCCACAGCAACCTCGTACTCCACCGTGATCTCAAGCCATCGAACGTATTGGTCACCGTGGACGGGCAAGTCAAACTGCTCGATTTCGGTATTGCGAATTAATCGGCGGCACCGATGTTGCCTCCGAGAAATCCGCGCTCACGCAATTCGGCGGGCAAGCGCTGACCCCCGATTACGCGAGCCCCGAGCAGGTTCGCGGCGAGGCGATCAGCACCGCAAGTGACGTGTACAGCCTGGGTGTTATCGCCTACGAAATGCTGACGGACACGAAACCTTATCAATTAAAACGCCAGCCTTCGACAACCCTCGGGGAGGCCGTTGCGACGGTCAATATCAAGGCCGCCAGTGCAGCCGTCGCAGACCCGAAGGTGAAAACGCAGCTCAAAGGCGATATTGACGCCATTCTGAACAAGGCATTGAAGAAAGAGGTTGTTGAACGATATCTGACCGTCGACGCCCTTGCCGACGACATCGAGCGACACCTCGCCAATCTGCCCGTCCAGGCGCAGCCGGATGCCGTGGGCTATCGATTGCGTAAATTTGCCAGCCGGAACAAGCTCGCCGTGATCGCCGCGAGCGTCACGAGTTTTTCGCTCGTCGCGGGCCTCTCGGGTGCGATTTGGCAAGCTCGCGTAGCGCGCATTGAAGCCGCGCGTGCCGAACAAGTCAAACAGTTCATCGCCTCGATCTTCACCGAAGCGGTACCGCGTCAGGGCGTGGGCGGCGCAGTGACCGCAACTGATTTACTCTCGGCCGCCGCAGTGCGGATAGAGAAACAACTTGCGGATAGTCCGCGGGTGGCCGCCGAACTGGGTGTGTTGATTGGCGAAAGTTTTTCCGCCCTCGGTGAACCCGCGAAAGGCGAGGCCACGCTAAAAGCTGCCGTCGCGCGCGCCGAACGCGAATACGGGCGACAGCACCGTCTGACGATACATGGAAAGTGGCTGCTTGTGGAAAGCACCAATAACCAGGATCTTGCCGCGTCCGAGCGCTTACTCGCCGAAGTTGTTCCCGATGCCTTGTCCGGCTTGCCTGCAACCGCAAAAGATGCGGTAGAAGCGTTAGCGCAACAATCATTCTTACTCGCCAAGCGCAATAAAGCAGAAGAGTCGTATGCCGCATTGGAGCAGTCGATTGCCGTTGGCGAAAAGTATTTGGGCCCGCAACACGAATCAACCCTCAGTTCACTCGGGCTTCTATCCAACACCTATGCCCGCTTTGGCGATGTGGAACGTCAATGGACATCGGCAAGTGAAGCGATGCGCCGCGCCACGCTTGCCTTTGGCCATTCGCGGCCGCATGTGACGCTGGCGGAGGTCGAGCGGTGGTACGCCGATGCGCTAACCGCAAAAGGGCGCCCAGGTGACGCAGTGCTGATATTGAAACGCGTTTTGCACGACCAGCGTGCGCTCGATGGCGCCGAAACGGTACGCGTACGCCACGCCATGTCCCGGCTGGCGCGCGCACTGGACCGTGTCGGCGGCGTGGAGCGCGTTGGCATTGACGCGTGGGGTTTACGCCATGGAGGCCGGGCGGGACCCGATCGAATCAGAAGACCCGGGCCGAAATAGGGATGCACCTGGTTTTTCCACGTTGGCCAATGCGCGGTTGGGCGATGAGGCGCTGCGCCTGGACGAGCGGATGATCGGTGTGGATCAGCGTCTGGGCATCAAGCTCGGAATAGGCTTTTTCGAGCGACTATCGCGCACGCGCGAATATTCCACTACCGTGGCGATCAATAAGGCGATACAGTTAGCCGAGAAACGGCGGCGCAAACCGGCGACAAGCGTGCCGCATTTCAAACGCACTACTGGGTGAACGCGCGTTCAGCTCACGGATGCAGCGTCGATCAGGCGAAGGCCTCGCGTTCGCACAGCGCGCCATGGCAATCAATGAAAAAAACCGGCTGCCTCAATATTTGGAGGCCGCTGTCAACGCTGCACTTGCCAATGCGTGGCTGGATCAGAACGACTATGTAAGGGCCGAAAAACTATTGATTCACGCCGGTGCTTTGTACGATCAGGCGCAGGTGCAACCCTCGGTTCGCACCGCCGACTACATCGTTGCCTTGGCGCGTGTGCATCTACGGACAGGTCGCGCGGTCAGGCCAAACAATTGCTGCTACCGCTCGTGGTTGTTTGGCAGAAGCGGTCAATACCAATGGTGGTGGCATGGTGAGTCACTTTACTGGCTCTCCCGCGCGGAAGCGAAGCTTGGAGAAACACAGGGCGCACAAACCCACCGTGTCGACGCGGTGCGGATGTTGCAGAAGTCGACGCTCCCGGCGTTGCGATGGCTTGCGCTGAGCTAGTCAACTGTGCGGACATCGCTAACCGCCCCCGGCCGGGGTGTTTGACCCAAGAACCCGCGAATCCAGCGCGTGTTCGAGATCATGAGTCACAAATGCGAATACGTCGACGAGATGGCGCCGCTGAAAGTGCGCCACCTCGAAAGCCGCAGCGACTGCGTGTCGCACATCGAGCAGGGCTTTCGCAACGCGATCAAAGAAGGGCAACTGCCGAAGACCTTCAAACCGCGCCTGGCCGCGATCGGCCTGCACTGCCTTGATCGATGGTCTGATC